>JBCCAW010000255.1:0-8217 GCA_039814655.1 Myxococcota bacterium
AAGGCCAAAATACGGAACGCTTCGGCGAGGACGAGACCACATGGCTCGCCCGCGTCGATACGATTGTGCCTGAACGGCTGCCCGAATTTGAAGAAGTTCAGAGCACCACGCCCGGGCCATGGTGACCCAGGGCGGCGCCGAAGTGACACACGCGACGCGCTGAGCCGCTCCGCAGGGAGGAGGCGGTTACTGCGCCGCCGTCACTTCGCCGGGGCTCGACACCTCCGGGAGCTTCACCTTCAGCTCGCGGCCGAAGGCCTGGCGGAAGAGGTCGGCCTTTCGGTCGGCGGTCCAGGCCTCGAGGCTCAGGTCCTCGTGGCTCTCGGGCTCGAGCATGAGCTCGCGACGCTTGAGGCGCGGGTTCAGCGCCTTGACCTTGCTCCGGTGGCCCCGGTCGAAGGCGTCCGCGATGCGGAGCAGGCTCGCGAGCACGTTCACGCGACGCCGGTCGGCCTCCCCGAGCGCGCGGTAGGGCTCGTGGCGCGTCGCCGGCAGCGCACGGCGGTGGTAGCGGGCGATCTGCGCCACGAGGCTTCGCTTCTCCGGAGCCAGGCCGACCAGATCGCTGTGCTCGATGAGGTACTGGCTGTGCTTGTGGTGCGACTGGGGGCTGACGAAGTCGCCGATGTCGTGGAGCAGCGCCGCCAGCCGAAGCAGCTCGCGCTCCTCATCGCCGTAGCCGTGGAGCTTTTCCGTGGCCGCGTAGAGCTCGAGGGCCAGGCTCGCGACCTGCGTCGCGTGGCGCTCGTCGAAGTGATAGCGGCGCCCGAGCTGGAGCGCGGCGGCCAAGAGCACGTCCCGCTCCCGGCGCTCGTCCCAGATGCGATAGTGCTTGTCCACGAGCTCGCGGACGATGCCTTCCTTCATGCCCACGCCCGGGCAGGCGACGCGCCGCACCTTCGCCAGATCCGCCATGGCGGTGATGACGTAGAGCGCCGGGACGAGCACGTCGGCCCGGTCGGCGCGCAGATCGTAGCGCTCGATGCGCTCTTCCGAGGGCAGGGCCTTGAGCTCGTCGAGAAGCGCCCGGGCCTTCGTAACGTCGATGGTCGGGACCGGGTGGAGCTCCGGGGCCGGGGCGAGCTCGGCAGCGGCGTTGAGGTTGCCGCCGGTGCCGACCATCACCGACCATTCGCGCGCTCGGAGCTCGCGGCGATGGGGCGCGAGGAGGCGGTCGATGTACTCGCGGAGCAGCCGGTCTTGCGTCGGAGTGACCGGCTGCCCGTGCTCGAGAAAGGCCTCGAGGAGGCGCACGGTGCCGATGGCCAGCGAGACCGTGAAGCGGCCGCCGGGGGTCAGATCGGTGATCTCGAGGCTGCCGCCGCCGAGGTCCATCAGCAGCGAGGGGCCCGCGAGGCTCATGGCGTCGCGGACGGCCAGGCCCACGATGCGCGCCTCCTCGGTGCCGTCGATGCTGTCGAGGGCGATGCCCGCTTCCTCGCGCACGCGCTCGAGGAGCACCTTGCCGTTGCGCGCGCTCCGCGCGCTCGCCGTCACGATGGCGCGGTAGTCGTCAACGCGCGCGTCCTCCATGGCCTCGGCGAACTCGCGGAGCGTGGCCACGCACTGGTCGATGGTGCCCGGGTGGAGCTCGCCGGTCTGGAAGACCTCGTGCCCGAGGCGGACGGGCACGCGCATGGAACGGACCTCGCGCACGCGCCCGGGCTCCTTCGCCTGCACGATGAGCAGGCGGGACGCATTCGAACCGACGTCGATAGCGGCGAAACGAGGCACGGGTGAGGGGAGTGTAGGGACTCGCGCCGGCGCCTGCCGCGCCGACACGCAGTCGTTGCCCGGAGGGGGACGCCTCGTGGAGGTGCCGCACGCAACGCGCGCGATCAAGCCTTCCCACCGTTCCACCCGCGATCCACCGCCAGGGACCGCACGCTAGTGGACGCTACGAGAGGGGCGGCGCGATCGCCGCTCAGGCCAGCGAGCGCTTGTAGCGTGCCTTGCGTACCGCGGCCGCCACCCCCTGGCCGTTGAGCTCGACGTCCAGGCGAAGCAGATCCCACACCTCCGGTGCGTCGAGCTCCGCCTCGCGGAGCAGCGTCTCGAAGATGGCCTTGGACCCGGCCGCACAGCGCGCGTCGAGGGCCTCGCCTTCGTCGCCGCTCGCGTCGGCCGCTTCGAGCAGGGCGCCGTAGCGCAGCAGCTGCGCGTCCACGGTGCGGGCGATGCCCTCGAGGTCGGACCAGCCGTCGAAGTGCGTTGGGTACACGGTGCCGGCGCCGACGGCGAGGAGCCGCTTCAGCGTGTCCCGCGCGGCCACCGGGTCGAAGTCCGTCGGCGTGGTGGAGGCGACGGCGAAGGGCGGCCGTCCGTCGCGCTGCAGATCCGGGTAGACGAGGCCGAAGGAGTCGCCGGTGAAGATCGCGTCGGCGGCGGCGTCGTGCACGCAGAAGTGGTGGTTCGCGTGGCCGCGCGTGTGGAGAAAGGTCCAGGTCGCGCCCTGCCACTCGAGGGTCTCGCCGTCGTCCATGGCGCGCACACGCTCCGCCGGCACGGGCACGATGGTGCCGTAGAGTTCCGCGAAGGCGTCGGCGCCGTAGACGGCGGTGGCGCCCTTGACGATCTTCGACGGGTCGATGGCGTGCTTGGCGGCCCGCGGGTGCGCCAGGAGCGTGGCGTTCGGGCACGCCTCCATGAGCGTGCCCGCGCCCCCAGCATGGTCGAGGTGAATGTGCGTGATGATCACGTAGTCGACGTCCGCGGGGGTGAGCCCCGCGTCGCCCAGCGCGGCAAGGAGCGCGGGCACGGCCGCGTTCGTGTTCGTCTCGACGAAGGTCGCGCGGCCGCCATCCACGACGAGGTAGGCCGCGGTGTGCCGGGCCTCGCCGGCGTACTGCGTATCGATGGTGTGAACGGTTCGCTCGGCCATGGGGCCACGCTACGCAATCCGGCGCCGCGGCGCACCCGTCCGGTGGCCTCAGTCGCTGCGCATCCACCCGTCGCGCGTGGACTCGGCGGCCTCGCGGAGCAGGCGAAGGGAGCGCTCGACGCCGGGCCGGTCCTTCGGCGCCAGCTCGGCGAGGAGCCGCTCGACGCTGGCCTCGAAGAGCCGGGTGAGGCGCGCGGCCTCCGCCTCGCCGGCGCCCGTGAGCGATACGGTGAGCCGGCGCCGGTCCGACGCGTCGCGAAGCCGCGCGATCCACCCGCGCGCGTCCATGCCGTCGAGGAGCCGCGTGACCGCGCCCCGGGTGACCCCCATGACCTCCGCCAGCTCGGCATTGGTCCGCGGGGACGCGGCCAGCGCCTGGAGCGCCACGCACTGGGAGAGCGAGACCGTGCCGCAGCAGACCACCTGCCGCTCGAGCAGCCCGAAGAGACGCACGAAGGCGAGGATGTCGCCGGACGCGCTCAAGGCGCTCCCGTGGCTTTGCGCGCCTCGACGTTGGCCGAGCCGATGCCGGCCGCGAGGGCGACGGCCCGGGGCATGCCGATGACCTCGAGGAGCGCCTTCATGACCGGGTCGTCCTTCACCGTCGCCAGCATACAGGCGGCCGGCGCCACGGTGATGCGCACGTGCTCGAAGCCCGCCGCGGCGAGGCCCGCGCGGTAGGCCTCCTCCGTGAGGGCGCCGGTGATGCAGGCCGCGCGACCCGCGGCGAGGGCCTTCACGTCGTCCGGGAGCGGGGCCGTGAGCACCAGATCGCTGATGGCGACGCGGCCGCCGGGCTTGAGGACTCGGTGCATCTCCTGGAACACCGCCGCCTTGTCCGGGCTGAGGTTCACGACGCAGTTGGAGAGGATGACGTCGACGCTGGACGATGCGACGGGGAGCGCCTCGATGAGCCCCTCGCGGAACTCGACGGTGCGCGCGACGCCGGCCTCCACGGCGTTGCGGCGTGCACGCTCGAGCATGGCGGGGGTCATGTCCACGCCGATGAAGCGGCCCGCGTCGCCCAGCACCGGCGCCGCGTGAAGCGCGTCGAGGCCGGCCCCGGAGCCAAGGTCCACGACGACCTCGCCGGGCCGAAGGGCCGCCAGCGCCGTGGGGTTGCCGCAGCCGAGCGTCGGCGACGCCACCACGGCGTCTTCACCGTAGGCCTGGCGTACGAGGTCGTGAACGGGGCGGGGAGTCACGGGGGATGCGTTCGTCATGGCGGGCTCTCCTTTGTTGAGCCACACAACAGTTGATCACCGCAACTATTGGTGTCAAGCGGACGCGCTCCCGCGCCCTGGCGGCGCCGAAGCGGCCTCAGGCGCGGCGAACGGGACCGTGCGCGCGGAACCACGCCACGGTGCGCGCCCGGGCTTCGGGGCCGCTGAAGGCCGCGGCGTAGCCGAGCTCCCGGCGCGCCCGGGCGTCCGTGAAGGCGAAGTCGCGGCAGAGCATGTTCACGCTCGCGGGCGTGAGCGCGGGCTCGCGGCCGAAGGCGCGCGCGAGCCGCGTACCGACGCGGGCGGCGAGCATGGCCGCGCCGTAGGGAATGCTCCGCCCCGGCGGCGGGAAGCGCTCCCCGAGGCCCTCGAGAATCGGCGCCATGAAGTCGAAGAAGTTGTTCGGCTCTTCGTCGTCGCAGACGAAGTAGACGCGGCCCCGAGGGCCGTCGCCCGCGAGCAAGCGCGAAGCGGCCAGCAGCATGCCGTGCGCGACGTTGCCCACATAGACGTGGCTGAACACGGCGTCGCCGCGGCCGAGGCGCGCCACGAGGCGCCTGCTCCGGGCCTGCAGGAGCGTCTCCGTCACGTGGTAGGGGTCGCCCTCCCCGTACATGCCCACGGGACGCACGATGGCGATGGCCGGGGCCGCGTGCGTCTCGGCGAAGGCGCGCACGCGCTGCTCGCCGAGGGCCTTGGTCGCGCAGTAGTCCGTCTCGAAACGGGTCGGGTAGGGCAGCGTTTCGTCGCCGCGGGCGATGGGCTCGCCTTCGTAGACGACGTCCATGGTGGAGGTGTGCACAAGGGCCCGGACCCCCGCGTCCCGGCTCGCCGCGAGCACGTTCTCCGTGCCCTGCACGTTGACGCGTTCGAGGAGCGCCCGGCGCCCGCGGCCCCAGTCGACCAGCGCCGCGCAATGGAGCACGAGGTCCGCGTCGCGAAAGACCGGTCGCAAGCTCGCGGCATCCGTGATGTCGCCGGAGAGCCAGGCGACGCGCCGGTCCTCGGTGGCGAGGCCCGGCGAAGGCGGCCGCAGGTCGAGCTGCACGACCGCGTCGGCGAGGATCGCCGGCGCGCCCTCGAAGCCGAGGAGCTGGCGCGTCAGCGCCTGTCCGAGAAACCCGGCGCCCCCCGTGATGACGACCTTCTCCACGCGCTCGGGCATCGAAGGGTGAGCCTACACGGACATCAGGGCCGCGGAGGCGCCGGGCGGGTCTCGGGCATGACGGCGCCGCAGCGCCGGCAGGTGCTCGGCGCCCGCGCGGCGCGGCCGAGGGGACCGCCGCCGATGAGGATGAGCAGCGCGAGCGGGGTCAAAAAGCAGGCGTCGGCCGCGAAGACCGGGGCGAAGATCACGAAGACCGGCAGCGTCGCGTACCAGACGACGCGGAGCACCTTGTAGCCCTGCCAGGGCCGAAGGACCTGGACCTCGCGTTCGCAGCGCGTGCAGTCGCCCCGGTGCGGCACGGCAGGACCATAGGACGAGATGCCGGGGCCGACGACCGCGGCGTCAGCCGAAGCGGCGCGCGACGAGCGGCGCGCCGAAGGCCCAGGCGAGCTCCCGCTCGTCCGTGGTGGCGAGGAGCAGGACATCGGCCGAGGCGCCGACCTCGATGCGGCCGCGCTCCGGGAGCTCGAGCAACTCCGCGGCCTGGCGCGTCGCCGCGTAGAGCGCCTCCGCCGGCGTCAGCCCGAGCTTCCGGACGGCGAGGGCGATCACGAAGGGCATCGAGGGCCCGGGCGCGCTGCCCGGGTTGAGGTTCGTGCCGAGGGCCAGGCGACCGCCGGCGTCGAGAAAGGCGCGACCGTCGGCGTAGCGGTCGTCGAGATGAAAGCCGCTCGCCGGCAGCATCACGCCGAAAGCGTCGCTCTCGGCGAGGCGGCGCAGGGTCTCCGGCGTCGAGGCCTCGAGGTGGTCGAAGCTCCGGACGCCGTGGGGGAGCAACGCCTCCACGGCCCCGAGGTCGTGAAACTGGTCGACATGCAGGCGCACCTCGTGCCCCGCGGCCCGCGCCCCGCGCACCAGGCGCTCGGTCTCGCCCACGGACCACGCGCCCTCCTCGCAGTAGGCGTCGACGACGGCGCCGGGGTGCGCCGCCGTGACCGCCGGGAGCGTCTCTTCGAGGGTGCGCGCGACGAAGTCGGGCACCTCCGCGTCCTTCGCGTGGCCGATGCAGGCCGTGAGGCGCACGGGGGCCGGGTGGGCCGCGCCGGCGATGGCCGCCAGCATGCGGAGCTCGGCCTCGGTGGACAACCCGTAGCCGCTCTTCACCTCCACGGCGCCGGTGCCAAGCGCGAACATCGCGCCGAGCCGCGCCTCGAGGCCTTGCCGGAGCGACGCAACGCTGGCCGCGCGCGTCGCGCGCACCGTCGCTAAAATACCGCCGCCGGAGGCCAGGAGCTCGAGGTAGGTCGCGCCGGCGAGCTTCTGCTCCCACTCGGCGACGCGCGACCCGGCCCAGCAGGCGTGCGTGTGCGCGTCGACGAAGGCGGGAAGGAGCACCCTCCCCTTCGCCTCCACCACCTCGTCGGCGTCCTCGGCGAGCGCCGGCGCGAGCGCCGCGACGCGGCCGCCTTCGAGGAGCACGTCGGCGCCTTCGCGCACGCCGAGGTCGCCGGTGGCCGGGCCGCGGCGGGCGGCTCCGGCCAGCGTCAGCACCCGTGCCCCGCGGATCAAGGTGCGCATCAGCGCGCGCGCATGGGGATGTCGACGGCGCGGTCGTCGGCGCAGCCCTCGGCGATCGCGTAGCCGGCGTCGACGTGGCGGAAGACGCCCATCATCGGGTCGTTGGTGAGCACGCGGGCGAGGCGCCGGTCCGCGGCCTCGCTGCCGTCGGCGACGATGACCTGCCCGGCGTGTTGGCTGAAGCCGATGCCCACGCCGCCGCCATGGTGAAAGCTGACCCAGCTCGCGCCACTGGCCACGTTGACCATGGCGTTGAGCAGGGCCCAGTCGCTCACGGCGTCCGTGCCGTCCTTCATGCCCTCGGTTTCCCGGTTGGGGCTGGCGACGCTTCCGCAGTCGAGGTGGTCCCGGCCGATGACCAGCGGGGCGCTCACGCGCCCGTCCTTGACCATCTGGTTGAAGAGCAGGCCCGCGCGGTCGCGTTCGCCGAGGCCGAACCAGCAGATGCGCGCCGGGAGCCCTTGCCAGCCGAAGCGTGGGGCGCAGGCCTCGAGGTCGCCGGCGAGCAAGGCCTCGGGGCTCGCGTGGCAACCGAGGATCCAGTCGTGGAGGCGCTGGTTGTAGCCGCCGTCGGCCACGGGGAAGGCGTCGAGGAGCGCCTTGTCCGTGGCGTAGATGTCCTTCGGGTCGCCGGAGAGCGCCACCCAGCGAAAGGGGCCGCGACCGAGGCAAAACTGATCGCGAATGTAGGCGGGCACGAAGCCCGGGAAGTCGAAGGCGTCGCTTACGCCGTGATCCTTGGCGCGCTGGCGGAGGTTGTTGCCGTAGTCGAAGACGACGCTGCCGCGGGCCTTCAACGCGAGCATGGCGCGCACGTGCCGGGCCATGGCCTCGCTGCTTTGCGCGACGTAAACCTCGGGATCGCTTTTTCGGAGCACGGCGCCTTCGGCGAGGGACAGGCCTTCCGGCAGGTAGCCCTCGAGCGGGTCGTGGGCCGAGGTCTGGTCCGTGAGCACGTCGACCTTGACGTCGCGCGCGAGCAAGCGCTCGAGGAGCTGGATGGCCGTGGCCCGTACGCCCACGGAGCGGGCCTGCTTCTCCGCTGCAAGCGCGACGGCGCGGTCGATGGCGGCGTCGAGGCTCGGGGCCACTTCGTCGAGGTAGCGGTCTTCGAGGCGACGCTCGAGGCGCGCCGGGTCGACCTCGGCGATGAGGCAGGTACCGCCGGCGAGGGTGATGGCGAGGGGCTGGGCGCCGCCCATGCCGCCGCAGCCGGCGGTGACGCAGAGGTGACCGGCGAGCGTGCCGCCGAAGTGCTTCCGGCCGCACTCGGCGAAGGTCTCGTAGGTGCCCTGCAAGATTCCCTGCGTGCCGATGTAGATCCACGAGCCCGCGGTCATCTGCCCATACATCATCAGGCCCTGGGCCTCGAGCGCATCGAAGTGCGCCTGCGTTGCCCAGTGGGGCACGAGGTTCGAGTTGGCGAT
>JBCCAW010000073.1:0-15288 GCA_039814655.1 Myxococcota bacterium
CCGCCGAGATCGCCTCCGAAGGCGAAGCGGACCGGCGCGGACTCGCCGGGGCGAGGCGCCGTACGGAAGCGGCCGGTGGCGGCATCGCGTGGGGCCGCGCGCTCGTCCGGCGCGCCGAACCAGGCCCGGTAGCGGTAGGACGTGCCCGGTCGCAGGCCCGCGAGGCGCACCTGTGCGGCGTGGTCCGCGGCATCGACGGCCTCCGCCGCTTGATGCGTGAGCTCCCCTTCGGCGCCGTGGGGCCAGAACTCGACGTGCAGCGTCGCGGCTTGGGCGCCCTGGGCCCACAGCACCACGCTCTCCGCGCGCAGGTCACCGAGCGCCGGGCCCGCCTCGAACGCCACGGAGGCCGGCGGGAGCGCGGCGGCGGCCTCGTCGTCCTGCGCGGCCGGGGGCGGCGGCCGCGGCGGGGGACAAGCGCCGAACGCCAGGGCGGCGAGGGCGAGGGCGGGAGCGATGCGCACGGGCCGAGGGATATGACCCTGACGGCGGCGCGTCCAGGCACGACGCGCGCGTCGTGGTAACGAAGCGCCGTGAAGCGGCTCACGACGCGCCTCGCGGCCGCGCCTCCCGGCGCCTTCGCGGCCTATGCCGTGCTCGCGGCCTTCAGCGCGTACTTCTGCATGTACGCCTTTCGAAAGCCCTTCGCGGCGGGGCGCTACGACGGGCCCGGGCTCTTCGGCAGCGGCGTGGAGCTGAAGACCGCGCTCGTCATCGGCCAGCTCCTTGGCTACACGCTGAGCAAGTACCTCGGCATCCGCGTCGTGAGCGAAGCCCGCGCGGCGACGCGAGGGCGATGGCTCGTCGGGCTCGTGGCGGCCGCCGAGCTCAGCCTGGTGCTCTTCGCGCTCCTGCCCCGGGACGCCGGGCCCCTGGCGCTCTTTCTGAACGGGCTGCCCCTCGGCATGGTGTGGGGCCTCGTCGTAGCGCCGCTCGAGGGGCGCCGGCTCTCGGACCTGCTCCTGGTGGGCCTGAGCCTGTCCTTCATCGTGGCCAGCGGTGTGGTCAAGGACGTGGGCCGGGCCCTCATGAGCGCCGGCGTGCCCGAGCCTTGGATGCCCGCCGCGACCGGCGCGCTCTTCTTCGTCCCCTTCGTGCTGGCGACGCTCGCGCTGCAGGCGTTGCCGCCGCCCTCCGCCGCCGACGAAGCCGCGCGCTTGCGCCGGGCGCCCATGGACCGCGCGGCGCGCTGGGCCTTCCTGCGGCGCTTCGGGCCCGGCCTCCTGCCGCTCTTCGCGCTCTATGTGCTCTTCACGGCCTACCGCGACTTCCGCGACAACTACGGCGTCGAGCTCTTCCAGGAGCTCGGCTATGCGGAAGAGCCAGCGCTCTTCACGCAGACGGAGCTGCCCGTGGCCCTCGGCGTCCTCGTCGCGCTGGCGGCGCTGAACCTCGTGCCGGGACGCCGCGCCGGGCTCGTCGCGGCCTACGCCGTCATGTTCGCCGGCACGGGGCTCCTGGCCGGGGCGACGGGGCTCCGCGAGGCCGGCGTCGTGAGCGGCGCGGGCTGGATGGTGCTGACGGGCCTCGGCAGCTACCTGGTCTACGTCCCCTTCAACGCGGTGCTCTTCGAGCGCCTCATCGCCTTCGTGGGCGTGCCGGCGACGGCGGTCTTCGCCATCTACGTAGCCGACGCGCTCGGCTACACGGGCTCCGTGGCGCTGCAGCTCGGCAAGGACCTCGGCGCCAGCGACGCGACGCGCCTGGCCTTCTTCGACCGCTTCACGGGCCTGGCCGCCGCGGCCGGGGCGCTCGGCCTCGCGGGCTCGCTGGCGTTCTTTCTCCGCACCGGGCCGGCGCCCGGGCCCGAAAGGGGATCGGAGCCCGAGCCCGGGCAATCGTCCTCGCCTGGCGACTGACCCGCACGCCCCGGGGGACCCAGGACCCGGCCATGCGCGACGTGACTGTCATCGGCGCCGGCTTCTCCGGTCTCTCCGCCGCCTGCTACCTCGCCGACGCCGGCGCGAACGTGACCGTGGTCGACCGGCACGCGCAGGCCGGCGGCCGGGCGCGGACCTGGGAGAAAGACGGCTTCCGCTTCGACATGGGTCCGAGCTGGTACTGGATGCCGGACATCTTCGACCGCTTCTTCGCGGCCTTTGGCCATCGCGTCGCGGACCACTACGACCTGAAGCGTCTCGACCCGAGCTACCGCGTGGTCTGGGATCGCGGGGAGCCCTGGGACGTGCCCGCGGGCCTCGACGCCCTGCGCCGCTTCTTCGGGGACAAGGAGCCCGGCGCGGAGCGCGGCTTCGACCGATTCCTGAAAGAGACGAACTACATCTACGAGACGGCCACGAAGGACTACCTGCTCCGGCCGAGCCTCTCGCTCTTCGAGTTCTTCGACGTCCGCCTCGTGGTGGAGCTCTACAAGCTCCGCATGCTGCGCTCGATGCACAGCTACGCGCAGGGCTTTTTCCGGGACCCGCGGCTGGTGCAGCTCGTCGAGTGGCCCGTGCTCTTTTTGGGCGCGAGCGCCAAGGACACGAGCGCCATGTACGCGCTCATGAGTTACGCGGACATGGCCCTCTGCACCTGGTACCCCATGGGCGGCATGCACCGCATCATCGAGGGCATGGTGCGCGTCGCCAAGGAGCGCGGCGTGCGCTTCCGCCTCGGCGAGCCGGTCCGGGAGATCACGCTAAGCGGCCGAAAGACGACGGGCGTGCGCACGGACCAGGGCGCCCTGCGAAGCGACGCCGTGGTGGCGACGGCCGACTACCACCACGTGGAGCGGGAGCTGCTTCCGAAGCGGGCCCGGCAGATCCCCGAGCGCTCTTGGAAGCGAAAGACCATGTCGCCGTCGAGCCTGCTCTTCTACCTCGGGGTGAAGGGGAGCCTCGAGGGCATCCCGCACCACACGCTCTTCTTCGACGAGGACCTCGACCGGCACATGGACGCGGTCTACGCGGAGCCTCGCTGGCCGGCGCGGCCGCTCTTTTACGCCTGCGCGCCCTCGCGCACGGACCCGAGCCTCGCGCCGGCAGGCCACGAGACGCTCTTCTTGCTCATCCCGCTCGCGCCGGGTCTTCGCGACGACGACGCGGCGCGTGAGCGCACCTACCAGGTGTGCATGGAGCGCCTCGAGAAGCACCTCGGGCGCCCGCTCCGGGACCAGGTGGTGCTCAAGCGGAGCTACGCCATGCGGGACTTCGAGGCGGACTACGCGGCCTTCCAGGGCAACGCCTATGGCATGGCGAACACGCTCCGGCAGACCGGTCCCCTGAAGCCGCCGCTCCGCTCGCGAAAGGCCGAGGGGCTCTACTTCGCCGGCCAGCTCACGGTGCCCGGGCCGGGCATGCCGCCCTCGCTCATCAGCGGCGAGCTCTCGGCCAAGGTGCTCCTCGGCGACCTGGGCATGGCCCCGGGTCAGCGCGCCGCCGCGGCGGAGTGAGCGCCCGGCTCAGGCCGGAGCCGGCTCGCCCTCGCC
Source organism: Myxococcota bacterium (assembly GCA_039814655.1). Taxonomy (GTDB): domain Bacteria; phylum Myxococcota_A; class Polyangia; order Polyangiales; family Houyiibacteriaceae; genus CALCTH01. Next base: position 3,431 of record JBCCAW010000073.1, read on the forward strand.
CTCGCGGGCGAAGCGCGCGATGACCTGCGCCGCGGCGCTATCGGACCACACGTTCACGGTGGTGCGGCACATGTCGAGGATGCGGTCGACGGCGAGAATGAGGCCCACGGCCGTCGTCGGCAGGCCGACGGCCGCGAGCACGACGACCATCATCACCGTGCCCGCGTGGGGAATGCCGGCGGCGCCGATGCTGGCCAGGAGCGCCGTCAGGGCGACCACGAGCTGCTGCCCGAGGTCGAGGTCCAGGCCGTAGGCCTGCGCGATGAAGAGCACGGCGACGGCCTCGTAGAGCGCCGTGCCGTCCATGTTGATGGTGGCCCCGAGGGGCAGCACGAAGCTGCTGACGGAGCTCGGCACGCCGGCCTCTTCGACGGAGCGCATGGTGAGCGGCAGCGTGCCGTTCGACGATGCGGTGCTGAAGGCCGTGAGCAGCGCCGGCGTCATGGCCCGCGCGTGCGCGAGGGGGCTCACCTTCCCGAGCAGCCGCAGTACGAGGGGCAGGGTGACGAAGGCATGCACCACGAGCGCGGCGAAGACCGTGAAGGCGTATTTTCCGAGGGCCTCGAAGGCGCCCAGGCCCTTGCCCGCGGCGGCGAAGAGCATGAAGCCGAAGACGCCGATGGGCGCGAGCTGGATGACCGCCAGGGTCATCTTCATCATCACGGCGAAGAGGCCCTCGAAGAGCCGGCGCAGGAGCGCGGCGTTCTCCGCCGCGCGCCCGGCGTCCCCAGGAGCGGCGTCGCCCTGCGCCTCGTCCCGGGGACCGTGTTCGACGAAGGTGATGAACACGCCGAGGAGCACGCTGAAGAAGATGAGCGGCAGCATGTCCCCGTCGCTCGCCGCCTTGAGCGGGTTGGTGGGGATCATGCCCTGGAGCTGGTTCCAGAGGACGTCGCTCACGTCTCCCTCCGCTGCGCTCACGCTCGGCGTCCCGGCGCCCTCCTCGAGGAGCCCGAGGTCCGCGCCGACGCCGGGCCGGACGAGGTTCACCATGAGCACGCCGGTGAGAATCGCGAGCGCGCTCGTGCCCAGGTAGAAGAGCATGGTGCGCCCGCCGAGGCGGCCGAGCTTCTTGAGGTCGCCCATGCCCGTCACGCCGCTGATGAGCGAGCTGACGATGAGCGGCACGACCAGCATCTTCAGCAGGCGGAGGAAGAGCTCGCCGATGCCGCGGCCGATGCCCGCGATGCGCTGCACCAGCTCCGGGTCCAGGCTCCCCTCGGCCGCGAGCACGTTGAGCGGAAGCCCCATGCCCGCCCCGAGGAGCATGGCCAGGAGAATCCAGTGGTGGAGCTGAAGCTTCTTCACGGGTCGCGGGACCCTACCTCATGGCGTCGTGACGCTCGCCAGGAAGACGCGCGCTCATGCGGGCCGGGGCCGCTCAGGGCGTGCCGTAGAGCGTCTCGAGGCGCTCCGCGCGGTAGACCGTGTACCCGGTGGGAGTCGCATCGTCGCGCAGCGTGATGCGGAAGATCTCCCGCGGCTCGGCCTCGCGCGTCACCTCCACGATGCGCGCCCACTTCTGGTTGTTGGCGTTGCCCGGCGTGCAGGCGTTCTCGATGGTGGTCCCCGGGCACTCGACGATGAGGCCGCCGTCGGTGATGAGCACGTTGCCGTTCGCGAGCCGGTCCGCGTCCCCGACGAAGGGGGCGTAGTAGGGCGCGGTGCCCCGGTACTCCCAAAGCTGCGTCGCGGTCATGGTCTCCCTATCGAGCTCGTACTCCACGGCGCGCGTGAAGGGGTCCTCGCCCTCGGCGAGACCCTCCCGGTTGTTGCCGTTGTCGTAGATCAGCATGCGCCCGGCGTCGTCGAACTCCGGCGCGTGGGTGTGGAAGGGAAAGACCCCGTCGCCGCTCATCGTGAAGTCGCCCTCGAAGCCGAAGCGCCAGATGAGGTCACCGTTGCTCGCGTCCATCTTCGCGACCCAGTCCTGGTGCCGGAGCGAGAGGACCCAGTTCCCGTCGGTGGGGTCCACGACCACGGCGTTTCCGTGGGTCCAATCCTTCGTGGACTCGGAGACCTCGCTGTAGACGTTGTTCCAGAAGGTGGCGTTGAAGCCGGGCCGCTGCCGGAGCGGGTCGAGGATGTCGAAGACCGAGTACTCGGTCATCACCTCCGTCGCGTCCGCGTTCACCACGACGACGGTGTCGCCGATGACGTCGAAGGTCTGGTCGTCCGGGTAGCCGGAGATCGAGCGGAGCTCGGAGCTCAGGGCGAGAATGGTCCCGTCCGGGAGAAGCTGGTTTTCATGGTGGAAGGTGTCGGTGCCGATGTCCGCCGCGCGCCGGTCCCAGAGCTCTTCGCCGAGCGTGGTCAGCTCGGTCATGGACGTGTTGGCGTAGCCCATGACGATGTTGCCGTTCGGACGCACCGCGACGGGGCCCGGTGGGCGGTTCGTCGGCACGTACCAGACGACCTGGCCTTCGGCGTCCAGGGCGAGCAGGTACCCCCAGCCGGTGTCCTGGGAAGGCGTCCATCGCCGCACGCCGAAGAGCGTGAGACCCGGCGCCATGGCGGCCCCGTCGAGCACCTCGACGTCCACGGGCGGGAAGTCCTCGGGGAGGGCTCCGGTGGTGAAGTTCTCCAGGGCCGGCGTCCCGCGCGTTCCCCCGGGGCTCACCACCTCGACGCTGAGCTCGTAGGCCGTCTCGGCGCGAAGCTCGAGCACGGGGATCGCGTGCGCCATGGTCGCTTCCGTCTCCGCGAAGAGCGTCCTCGGCGCGTCCCCCACGATTGCGATGGACACCGTGGCGAGGGCCGGTACGTCCGTGTCGAAGACGAGCTCGTAGGCCAGCACGCTGGCGGGGCTCTCGGACAGGAGAAGGCCCTGGATCACCGGTGCGGTCTCCGGGGCCATGTCCAGACCGATGTCCGGATCCGGCGTGGGGCCGTCGTCGTCGCCGCAGCCGGCGAAGAGGGAGAAGACGAAGGAAGCGAGGAGAAGTCGGGTCATGGGTCCGTCGTGACGTCAAAGAGCTCGCGCGGGAGCTCGTCTCGAAAGCGAAGAAGCGGCGGGATGTCGTCGCGGTCGGCGCGGTAGCCGACGTAGCCGAGCGGGAGCCGGAGGCGCCAGGCCTCCGTTCCGTCCGGGCGCGCCTCGATGACGTAGGCGTGCCGCGCGGTGTTGCGCTCGCCGAAGTTGACCAGCGTGTTGCCGTTGGCGAGCCGGTCGGCGTCGCCGTAGGTCGGCGTCCAGAGGCCGTCCGAGGGTACGAACTCCCACACCAGCTCGGCGGTCATGGCGGTCTCGTCGAGGGAGAGCTCGATGGCGCGGCTGCTCTCCCGGCGCCCTGGCTCTCCGTTGTCGAAGAGCACGATGTGGCCGTCCGGTTGAAGCTCCGGGCTGTGCTGCCACTGAAAGAGCGCTTCCTCCGGCATCGCGAAGTCGCCGCCCTCGCCGAGGCGCCAGAGCACCTCCCCCGTGGCCATGTCGACCTTGTAGACCTGGTTCTGATTCCGCGCCGAGGTGAGGAAGGCGCCTTCCTCGGCGATGGGCTCGAAGGTGTTCAGGTGAGCCCAATCCTCGAAGTACATGGGCGGCGTGATCGCGTCGCACACGCTCCACTCGTAGGTGCGCTCCCCGGTGCGCATGTCCCGGGTGGCGACGGTGCCGATGTTGTCGAAGCCGCCGCAGCTCTCGCGAAAGGTGATGAAGGTGACGGAGTGTGCGTCCGGGTAGCGCCGGATGTCGTGGTTCGCCGTGGTCCCGTCGAGGCCCCAGAGCTCGGCGCCGTCCCAACCGATGAAATGCGGTTGGCCGCCGCCGGCGCCGCCCACGAGGATGCCCTCGGGCTGCCGCGTGACCTCCGTGTCGTTGCCGATCTGCTCGAGGAGCCGGTACCAGCGCACGCGCCCCTGCGCATCGAGGTAGAGGAGCACCGGCAGCGACACCGTGTTGTTCAGGTGCAGCAGGGTCCAGCCGGGCTGGAGCTCGGAGGCGTCCTCGAAGGTGACGCGCACGTCCAGGTCGACGAGCGCCGGGAGCGGCGCCACCTGGACGGTCTCGTCCTGGCCTGCGACCTGGCCGCTTTCGTCCGTCGATCGGAGTCGAAACACGCAGGTCGCCTCGGGCACGAGGCCCATCACGAAGACGCGATGGTCCAGGCGCAATCCCGGCGGCGTGAAGAGGCCCGCGCGCTCGTCGCCGCAGCGCACCTCCATCACCGTCGTGGCCGGGACCGGCGTCGTCCACTCCACGTCGTAGCTGAGCACGTTGCGCGGGTTCTCGAAGAGCGCGACGCCCTGCAGCGCCATGGTGGGCGACGGACCGAGGTCCGCGGGGCCTGGGCCCGGGCCGAGGTCCGGTAGAAGCGGCGCGTCGTCGCCGCCGCAGGCCGCGAGCAGGAGCGCGAGCAGAAGGCGCCGCATCATTCCCCTCCGCGGATACGCAGTACGGGCCCGATGAGCAGCGTCTCGCTCCGGGAGATGAACAGATCGAGGGTGCTTCGCGGGGGCACCGCGTCGCCGTTCTCCTCGGTCACGGTGCGCTCGAGAAAATCGCCGAGGCTGGTTTCGTAGTTCTCGGCGAGTACCAGGCGGAAGCTGCCGGCCTGGGTGAGCGTCGGGGCGCCGTCTTCCTCGCGGGCGTAGGTGAAGGCCCCGTCGTCTCCGAAGGCCAGGGTTTCCACGATCTCCACGGCCTGCTGCGCGTAGGCGCGGCGGTAGCTTCCGGCGAGCGGCGTGGCGGCCGGGGTCGCGCGACGCCAGGGGCCGAGGGCGAAGAAGGGCTCCTCCACGGTGACCTCGCCGCTGAAGTCGAAGTCCGCGGACATCAGCGTAAGCCGGCCTTCGTCCTCGAAGACGAAGGAGCCCGCGCTGCCCTCTTCGCCGTCTGGCGTGCGCTCGAAGTTCATGCCGCCGAAGGTCCAACGCGTCCGCGCGGTGATCGACTGCTCGAGGTCGAAGCGCAGCTGCTCCCAGTCCGCGGCGAGAGCCTCATTGAGCGTCGGCACCGCGATGGGCGACGTCTCCGAGGTGTTCCCGCCCCTGTCGCGTACGCGCACGCGCTGCGACTGGCCCGGCGCGATGGTCGCGGCGAGGCGCCAGTTCCCGCTGCGGAAGGTCACGGCGGCGTCCAGGGCGACGCCCTCTCCGTCGAGCAGCGTCAGCTCGAGGTCCTCGGCGGCGGTCTGCAGGTCCCGGACCTGGACGACCCACTCGATGGGCGTTGGCGCACCGAGCACCACCTCCCCGGCGCTCGCGCTCACGTCCACGCTCTGGCGGAGCGGGTCCTCCAGGTTCGCAACGACGCTCCGAATCTCCGGGGCCGTGTCCTCGGCGCCATCCGGCGTCGGGGCGTCTGTCGGCATGTCCGTCGACGCGGCCGCGTCGTCACCGCAGCCGAGAGCCAGGCCCGCGGCGAGAGCCAGGGCGCACATAAGGTCGAGTCGCATGGGGTTCGGGTCCTCGAAGAAGCGAAGCATGCGCACGGTAGCCAGGGGCCCCGGCAGGCGCAAAGGCGCGCAGCGGGCGCTGAAAGGCTCCTGCGGCGCTCGGCCCGGGGCCACCGCGCCGTGTGAGGGCGCGCGGCCTCGCACGTTGTGCGTCGCGTCCTCCGAGGGCGACACTCGCCGTGCCGAACGCTCGGTTCATCCCCGTCGCCCGGAGCTTGTCATGCGTCCCCTCGTCGCCCTTCTCCTCACCGCATCCGGCCTCCTGGCCGGCTGCTCCTCTTCGTCGTCCCTCGACTGCCCCGCCGAGACCGTCGCCGACGCAAGCGGCCGGCGCTGCGTGCCCACATCCCTCGCTGGCGTCGCGCAGCTCTGCGCCGAAGCCGAGCCCGTGGCCTTCAGCGAGACGCTCGTGCTACCGGATCTGCCCGCCGCGTGTCCCTGGGACTCGGACGACAACCTCTCTCCGGCGCAGAACGAGGTCACCGCGCGCGCGGGCTTCCGAGACATCAGCGCCTTCCCCTCCGGCGCCGTCCCCTGCTCCCTCGACTTCGACTTCGAACCCGAAGGCATGGCCCAGGCCATCGACTACGACGACGGGTTTTTCCTTCTCTTCGGCGACGTGGTGCTCGCCTCGAGCCACGCGGCGCTCGTGGAGCGCCTGCCCATGGAGGGGCCCTTTCGCATCTTCGACTGGTCGGCCATCGCCGGCGAGGAGCTCGGGTTCTTCGGCGTAGAGCCGTACTGCCTGGGTGAGGCCGAGGGCCTCGGCACCTGCGCCATCGCCAGCGCCGAGGAGCCCGGTCCGATCTCCGTGGACCTCGACGCCTCGCTCCGGGACCAGCTCGCCTTCCGGGCCTTCGAAGAGGACGAGCTGGCCATCACGCTCGTCGCCGTCGGCGACAACGACGCCGGCGAAGACTGCCGGGCCAGCCGCTTCGTGCTCGGCATCGATGTGCCGCATCTCCCGGCGGAATAGAGCCTCTCCTGGCGGCGCGCTCCGGGCGGCGCGGCCTGGGCCTTGACGCGCTCGCCAGGGCAGCGAACACCGTTTCCATGCGTGGGAAGCGCGGTCGCGGAGGCGGCCGAAAAGACCTTCAGCTTTCGGGACAGGCCAAGGAGGCCCTCGAGCTCGCTCTCGCGGAGATCGCCGCCGAGGACGACGCGCTCGAGAGCGCGTGGGTGGCCGCGGTGCATCCGGACCCGGACGCGTCACAGCTCCTCGTCGTCGTCGAGGTCGAGAGCGAGGAGGCCGTGGCCCCGGCGCGGGAGGCGCTCGAGGACTACGCGAGCGATCTCCGCCACGAGGTAGCCGAGGAGATCAGCCGGCGCCGCGCGCCGGAGCTACGCTTTCAGGTGGTCCTCCGGGGAACGGTCCATGGCCGCTGAGAGCGAGGAGCCAAGCGCTTCCGCGGGACCCTCCGCGCGCCCGCTCGCCGTGCTTCGGGCCCTCATCGACGCCGTCGACCGCGACGTGCTCCAGCTCCTCGCCCGGCGCATGGGTCTCGTTGCCGAGGTGGCCAGCGCCAAGCGCGATGGCGCCATCCGCATCCGCGACCTCGCCCGCGAGCGCGCCGTGCTCGCGGACCGTGCGCAGCGCGCGTCCCGGCTCGGGCTCCCCGCCGGCGTCATCGAGAGCATCTACCGGCTGCTTCTCCTCGCGAGCCGGGACCGGCAGGCGGAACTACGCGCCGAGGTGCCGCCGACGCAGGTGCCGCGCTCCGTGGCCATCATCGGCGGCGAGGGGGGCATGGGGCGCAGCCTCGCTCGGCTCTTCGGGGACCTCGGCCACGCGGTCATGAGCGCCGACCTGGGCACGGCGCTCCGGCCCGAAGAGGCCGCCGAGACCGCGGACGTCGTGGTCATCAGCGTGCCCATCGCGGCCACGGAACGCGTCATCGAAGAGCTCGGCCCGCGCGTGCGCCCGGACGCGCTGCTCATGGACGTCACGAGCCTCAAGGGCGCGCCGCTCAGGGCCATGCTCGACGCCACGGCCGAACGGGGTGCGAGCGTGGTGGGCACGCATCCGCTCTACGGGCCGGGCGTGCACGGCTTCACGGGCCAGCGCGCCGTGGTCGTGAAGGGCCGCGGAGACGACGCCTACGCCTGGGTCAAGGCGGCCTTTGCGGCACGCGGTCTCGTGGTGGTCGAGGCCAGCGCCGAGGAGCACGACCGGGTCATGGCCGCCGTGCAGGTGCTCAATCATTTTCAAACGCAGGTCATGGGCCTGGCCCTCGCGCGCCTCGGCCTGCCCCTCGAGCGGACCCTCGACTTCACGTCGCCGGCCTACCTCCTCGAGACCTATGTCGTCGGGCGCCACTTTGCCCAGTCCCCGGCGCTCTACGGCCCCATCGAAATGCAGAGCCCCATGCGCGAAGAAGCCACGCGGGTCTTTCGCGACGCGGCCGAGGAGCTCGCCGAGGTGCTCTCCAGCGGAGAGCAGGCGCGCTTCGACGCGGTCTTCGACGAAGTGCGCGGCTACCTCGGCGCAGGTTTTACCGCCGAAGCCCAGGACCAATCGCGTTTTCTCGTCGACCGGCTCATCGAGCTGACCGCCGGCCGCGGCGCCGCCGGCGGGTCTTGACGCGAGTGCCGGCCCCCTGGCTGGTACCGTGCCGCCCGTGTGCGGTCGCTACACGCTGAAGGTCTCGCCGGAGAACGTGGCGGAAGAGCTCGCCTTCCTCGACCGGCCCGCGGACATCGAGGCCGAGCTCCTGGCCTTCGGGGACGCCGCCGCGGTGAAGAGCTTCTTGCGGCCGCGCTATAACATTGCGCCGACGCAGCCCGTGCCCATCGTGCGGGAGAAGAAGGGCGCGGTGACGCTCCGCATGCACAGCTGGGGCCTCGTCCCCTTCTGGGCGAAGCCCAAGGACCTGAAGACCCGCGGGAGCCGGATCAACGCCCGGGTCGAGACCGTCGACCGCAAGCCCGCCTTTCGGCAGGCGTTCAAGAAGCGGCGCTGCCTCGTCATCGCCGACGGGTGGATCGAGTGGCGGAGGGAGGGGAAAGCCCGGCTCCCCTTTCACCATTCGCTTCCGGACGGGCCGCGCGTGACCTTCGCGGGCCTCTGGGCCCGCTGGAACCCGCCGGAGAGCCCGGGCGAGGCGCCGGCCAAGCCCGTCTACTCGTGCTGCATTCTCACGCGCGAAGCCGAGGGCCCGCCGGCGCTCGTGCACGACCGCATGCCCGTCATCGTGCCGCCCGTAGCGCGCCGCGCGTGGATCGACGGGACCCGGGACGTGACCCAGGACGACCCGCGCGTGGCCGTCATGGGCGCTCCGCTGCCGGAGGTGGTCGTGCGTCCGGTCTCGCCGGCCATCAACAAATGGCAGAACGACGACGCCTCCGTGCTCGAGCCTGGCGACCACACGCTCTGACATGCACGACGTCCCTTTCGACCTCGCGTTCGGCGACATGGCGCGCCCGCCCTTCAACGCCAGCGAGGACTTTCTCGCGCCGAACCAGCTTCGCGAGGTGTGGGCGGCCCAGGCCGCGGTGATCGGCTACGCGAGCCCGCTGGGTCCGGCGCTGCTTCGTACCGCCTCTCCCAAGGCGCTGCGCCCGACCGAGGCGCGCCATCTGGCGACGGGACTTGGCGGCTGGCCGCGCGTGGCCAGCGGTCTGCGCCGGGGACCGGAGCGGCGCCGGGCCGCGCTCTTCGCCGCGGCGGAGGGGCTCGTGCTGGCGGACCTCGGCGCCGGCGCCCGTGCGGGTGCGGGTGCGGACGGTTCGCGGCGCGTGCTCCTCGAAGACGCGCGCCCCGGCGCGCTGTCGGCCATCGGCGGGACGCCCTGGGCCCTCGGCGTGCGGAGCGACGGGCTCTGGCACGTGCGCCCGGACGCGGACCCGGTGCGCCTCACGGAACGCAGCGACGTCCGGGACGTGGCTCTGGTCCCGCTCGGAGAAGGGGCCCTCGCCGTCTACGCGCTCGCCGACGCGGCGCTCGGCCTCGCCTACCTCGGCCCGCGGGGCACCGTCGAGCGCGGCCGGCTGAACCTCGACCAGGCGGCGAGCTCCGTGGAGGCCGTGAGCGCGGGCCGGCAGGTCGCCGTGGCCTTCGCGCACGGCGACGAGCGCCTCGGCGGAGCGCTCGTGGGTTCCGGCGGAACCGTCTACGAGCGGGCCCACGTCCTGCACCGCGTGGCCGGCGCCGCGGTCCAGGGCGTTGCCGTGGCGTGGGTCGAGCGGGGCTTCGTGGCTGCGGCCCGCACGGAGCATGGGGGCGAGGCCCGCTTCGACTTCGCGTCCATGACCCGGGGCGTGGCCGCGCCAGGGCCCTGGAGCCTCGCCTTGGGCCCGTGGCGCCTCGCCTATGCCGGGCGCACCTGGGTGGCCGTGCGCGTGCGCGCGGGCGCCCGCGGTGAGGCCGCCGTGCGCTTCGCCCGGCGAAGCGCCGACGGCACGGAGGACGACGCCGAGCATGCCTTCACGCCCACGGACCAGCGCGCGCTGCTTCGCCAGCGCGACGTGCGCGAGCTGACCCTCGCGGTGGCTCGCCACGTACGTGGGCCCGTCGCCGGGGGCTACCGCGACGGCCCCGGGCCGCTGAGGCCCGACGAGGAGACCGTGCTCCGCTTTCCTCGGGGCCGGCCCGTGCATCTGCGCACAGACGCGGCGCCCGAGGGCGTGTGGCTCTCCTTGAGTACGCGGCCGGGGCCGTTGCCCGCACAGGCCACCAGCGCCTGGCGCGCGCTCCTGGCCACTGGTCTCCGGGCGCGCCGGGCCGCCTTCGCTTTCGTGCGCGCGCGCCTCGGGGCCTGCGAGGTGTCCCCGCCCGAGGAGGCCTTCGTCGGCGCCTGGCGCGACGAGGAAGGCACCGTCGCCGTGCTCTCGCTCCGGGAAGTCCCGGACACGTCCACCGTCGCCGCCTGGGCCCGGGCCCTCGCCGAAGGCGATCCCTGACGCCTCGGCGACCGGCTCCGGCTCAGACGAAGAAGTCCGGCATGAGGTCCTGCGTCGGGTCCACGGCGTAGCCCGACAGGTCCGTGACCCCGGCCTTGGCCATCACGTCGTCGTCGATGAAGAAGTTGCCGGTGCACTCGCGGCTTGGCTGCGTGAGGATCCAATGGGCCGCGTCGCCCATGATCGCCGGCGTGCGGCTCTTCTTCACCATCGCGTCGCCGCCGAGGAGGTTCTTCACTGCCGCCGTGGCGATGGTCGTCCGGGGCCAGAGCGCGTTCGCGGCGATGCCGCGGCTCTTGAACTCTCCGGCCCAGCCGAGCACGCACATGCTCATGCCGAACTTGGCCATGGTGTAGGCCACGTGCGGCGCGAACCAGCGCTCCTCCATGTTGAGCGGCGGCGAGAGGTTCAGGATGTGCGGGTTGTCGTCCTTCTCGAGGTGCGGGAGGCAGAGCTTGCCGCAGAGAAAGGTGCCGCGGAGGTTGATGGAATGCATCAAGTCGAAGCGCTTCATCTCCACGGACTTGGTGTCCGTGAGGTTGATGGCGCTCGCGTTGTTCACGAGGATGTCGATGCCCCCGAAGGTCTCGACGGCCTGGTCGATGGCGTCCTGGACCTTGGCCTCGTAGCGAATGTCCACCACGCAGGGGAGGGCCTTGCCGCCGGCGGCCTCGACCTCCTCCGCCGCCGTGTAGATGGTGCCCTCGAGGCGCGGATGCGGCTGCGCGGTCTTGGCCGCGATGACGACGTTGGCGCCGTCCTTGGCCGCACGGACCGCGATGGCCTTGCCGATGCCTCGGCTCGCGCCGGTGATGAAGAGCGTCTTGCCTGCGAGTGAGCCCATGTGCCGGTCCTCCGAAAATGAAGCGCCATCGAAAATGAAGCGCCATTCATTTCGACGCCGCAAGGGTCTTAGCCGGAGGCGCCGGGGACCACAAGGCGGCTACCAGCCGGAGAGCTCGCGGAGCGCCGCTTCTTCGGCGAGCTCGAGGTAGCCGGCTTCGTGCAAGGTGAGCGCCGCGGCCTTCACGACGCCGATGTAGGCCTCGCGGCCCTCGTCCATGGGAAGGGGAACGAAGCGCTCCAGCACGCCGGCGCGGTCCAGGAGCGTGTTCATGGCGGCGACGAGCCCGCGCACGGAGGTCGACGGCGTCTCGTCCAGATCGCGGAGGTCGATCTCATCGGTATCGAGCGCGTCTTCGTAGTCGTCCTGGACCCCGGCCACCTGCTCCTCGGTCCGGAGCACGAGCGGGCCATCGGCACCGCCGATGCGTTCGAGGACCACCTCGCCGACTTCCGGCGCGACGGACGCCAGCCGGGCGACCAGCGCGTGAGCGCCGAGTCGGTCGCTCGCGCGGTACAAAACGAAGCGATCCGCGCCGCGGCGTCGTGCGGCCACGGTGGGGTCGTCGGCGCCGTAGTAGCGCTCGAGCAGGTCCAGGCGTCGCGCGTCGGCGTCGTCGCGGGCTTCGAGGGCGTCGCGGAGGACGGTCTCGAGGGCCGTGCTGAGCTCCTGGAGCCGCCCGGCGCTCTTGAGCGCGTCGAAAAAGGCCGCGTCCGCCTGCG
>JBCCAW010000464.1:0-4909 GCA_039814655.1 Myxococcota bacterium
CGCCTCGCGGCCGACGATCGGCTCCGTGCGGCGTGCCTTAGCGGCGCGCTGCCGCTGGACGAGTACCTCGATGCGCTCGTGCGGGTGGGCTTCGGGACCATCGAGGTGCGCGCACGGCGGCCCTACCGGCTCCTCGACGCGAAGCGCTACGCCCTCGAGGACGACCTGCTCCTCGAGTCCGTCGAGGTCGTGGCGATCAAGGATCCCGTGCCGGAGGACGGGGCCTGCGTCTTCACGGGACGCACGGCCATCTACGTCGGCGAGGCCGAGACCCTCGACGACGGGAAGGGACACCTCCTGCTTCGCGACCTCCCGCTCGGGGTCTGCGACAAGACGGCGGCGGCGCTCGAGGGCCTCGGCCGGGACGACCTCGTCGTCACCGGGAGCACCTGGCACTACCCCGGCGACGGCTGCTGCTGAGCCGTCCCACGCCGAGGAAGCCGAGGGCCGTCGCTGGCCGAGATCGGAAGCTAGCTTCTGCGTTCGCTCCAGGTGTCCCGGCGGGCCATCGATGGGCGAGGCGGCGAGACCCGTCGACTCGCATGGACCCCTCACGCCGCCACGGCTGCGCGGCGGCGTGAGGAGAGGGCTCAGCCGAGGCCGAAGAGCCGGCGGAGCAGCGCCTTGAAGAAATCGATGACGCTGCGCTCCCGGCGACGCTCGACGCGAAGGCTCGCCAGCAGGGGCTCGTGGTCGCTGCCGACAACGTCGCCGAAGCGGCGCGGGAAGTCGACGTTGACGTGCACGAAGTCGAGGCGCGCGCCGGGCTTCAGCGCGTCGCTGACGAAGACGTGGTCGAGGGCCTGCGAGTTGCCCTCGAAGATGAAGCTGTAGGCGTCACCGCGGCGGGCCCGGTCGGTGAGGTTCGTGAGGACGCGGTCCTTGCCCGTGCCCGGGAGAATCTCGGCGAGGTCGTTGGTGAACTCGAAGGTGTTGAGGTCGCCGAGTACGACCACGCGCGCGTCCGGGTCCGCGCGAAGGTGGGCCCGGGTGACCTCGTTCATCGCGAGGGACTGGGCCTCGCGCGCGTCCTCGGCGGCCTGCACGAAGGGCTGGGGCCCGCCGAAGATCGGTGTCGAGCCGAAGCGCGAGGAGAAGTGGTTGTTGATGACGGTGATGTCCTGGCCCCGGAAGCGGAACACGGCCTCGAGCGGGTCCCGGGACGTATCGAAGGCCCGGGGTACGGACACGCCGCGGGCGGCGAGCACGTCCCGCGTCAGCCCTTCGAAGCCCACGAGACGCACGCGTCGCGGGTCGTAGAGGAAGGCGTTTCGGATGTTGCCGAGGGAGACGCCACCGAAGGTGTCCGGGTCCGTGCGGTTGTCGTCCGTGGTCTCCACGAGCGGCGCGACGTCGAAAAAGGCGTAGGTCGGGCCCCCGGCCGCCTCGATGGCGCGCACGAGCTCGGCGAGCGTTTGCGTTGCGTTGAGGACGCCGGCGCAGGCACTCGAGTCGTCCCCGGGGCAGTTGCCCACGTCGCCGTTGTCGTCCTGGATCTCCTGCAGGGCCACGATGTCCGGCGCGCCGAGGTCCTCGGCGATGTGAAGGGCCACGAGGTTCCGCTGGTCGTCGTCCGCGTCGACGGCGGAGAGGTTCAGCACGTTGTAGGAGGCGACGCGAAGCCGGCTGGGATTCCGGAGCCGGCTGCGCTCGGGCTCGAGGTGGCCGTCGAAGACGTGGACGGGACCGATGGCGTTGACCTCGTAGTTGCCGAAGCTGTAGCCGACCACGCCCTTCACGTCGTCGAGGCCGTCGTTGACCTGGATGTTCGGGTAGCTCGTGCTGCCGAAGAGCGTTCCATCGAACTGAATCTGGATGCGCTCGGGGTTCTGGTCGCCCCGGTTGTCGGGGTCCGGCTGCAGGAAGATGCCGCCGCGGTCCGTACGCGCGCGCCGCGGAAAGGCGCCCTCACCGTCGCTCGCCAGCACGAAGACCTCCGCACTGAAGGTGCCGAACTGCCGAATGGCCGAGACAGCGACGGGCGTCTGCACCTTCACGAGCATGCCCTCGAGGCTCTCGTAGAAGTCGATGCCGTCGGTCTCCGGGTTGAAGGGCGTGACGTCGGCGTCGGCGGCGTCCTGGAGATTGATGGGCGGCGCCGTCTCGCTTTCCGTGATGACCGTCTGGTTCGGCGGCATGCGTCCATCACGGCCGATGAGCACGGGCAGAGGCACATGCCCAGGGGTGCGGTCGAGAATGGTCGGGAAGGAGAACTGGGTGGTCGAGAGGTTGCCCGTGGACGCGCCGCCGGGGATGCGTTCCTCGACGCGGTCTTCGAGGCGCAGAAGCTCGCCGACGGCGGGCGGCGTTCGGCTGTCGAAGACGAACATGCCGTCGCTCGTGGCGTCGTCACCGTCGCCGTCGGGATCTTGGATGTAGTAGCTGTTGAAGCCGACGGCGGTGACGACGCCGCAGGTGATCACCACCTCGCCTTCGAGGGGCGAGACGTGTGTCGCGTCCTGAATCTCGTAGATGCGGACCGCGTCCCGGCAGAGCTCGGGCGGAGAGTCGTCGTCGAGGGCGTAGGCGGGGCTGGCGGCGAACAGGCCCACGGCCAGGACGCAGCAAAAGGGTCGAGCGTGCATGGAGTCTCCTTGATTCCCCGCCTGGCGGGTCGGCCCAAACTCCCGTCGCCGTGTCGAGCTGACGTGACCGCCGGGTGACGCATCCGACATCCGCGCTCCGCGCGTGCGGGAGCGCAGGGACCGCTGCGGTCCCGTCACGCCACGCACGGTCCCGTTGCATTCCAAGGGGCTGTCCCCGCGCTTGGCCCGGCGCTAAGCGCACTCGAGGGCCTCACGCCCAAGCGTGTGTAGCGTCGGGTACGCTCGAGGGCTCATCTGCTTCCCGCGAGGTCCATCGTGCACCGCCGCCCCCTGACGATTTACGCCGAGCCGGAGCTCGGCGCCTACGGGTACGTGGAGAAGGCCTGGCTCCCGCCCGACGTGCGCCTGGCCGCGTTCCTGAAGGCGCTGCACGACTCGGGTCTTCCGGTCGATCGCGCTCGAGCCCCGCTGGCGACGGACGCCGACCTCGAGCAGTTCCACACCCCGGAGTACATCGCGCGCACGGAACGTCTCTGCGCGGCCGGTGCTGGAAGTCTCGACCGCGCGACGTCAGCCACGAACGCACGTTCGCGGGAGCTGCTGAGCGCCGTCGCCGATGCCGCAGCGCCCTGGGTGACGGCGTCCGAGCTGGCGTCGGTGCTGGACCCGCCGGACGTTACCCTCGAGGCCTTCGCGCCCTTCCTGGTGAGCGAGGGCACCGTCGACTACGACGCGACCCGCAATGCGGTGCGGTTGACGGCCCAGGGCCATGCCTTCCTCGCCGATCCGCAGGCCACGCTGGGTGGGCCCACCTACGCTCGGCCGCACATCGAGCCCGCAGCCCGGGCCATCTGTGGCGCCGTGATCGACGCCACCCGCCGCATCGCCGCGGGAGAGCTACAGCGGGTCTTCGTTCCCATCGCGGGGTTTCACCACGCCTTTCGTGACCAGGCACGGAACATCTGCCTGTACAACGACTCCGCGCTGGCGGTCGCGACGGCGCTGTCGCTCGTTGCTGGGCCCGTCGCGTACGTCGACATCGACATCCACCATGGAGATGGGGTCTACGCGGGGTTCGCCGATCATCCCCGGGTCGTGATCGGCGACATCCATGGCGTTCCCGCGACCGTCGTTCCTGCTGGGGAGGTGCGGCCCACCGAGCACGAGGGAAGGACCGGCGGCGCGCAGACGGCGCTGACGCTTGCCATCGGGCCCGGCACCGAGGATGCGCTGTTCCTTCGGGCCTTCGAGAAGGTCGAGGCCTTCGTGCGTGCGGCCCGCCCTGCCTTCGTCATCTTCGAAGCCGGGGTGGATGGCCTCGCGTCCGATCCCATGTCCGACCAGGCCCTCACGTCGGCCGTGTTCGGCCAGATCACCCGGCGCGTGTGCGCCCTCGCCGACGAACTCGCTGGCGGACGCTTGCTCGTCCTCGGCGGGGGAGGCTACGGGCCCGACGCGACCGAGGGATGGATGCAGGTCGCGACCGCGATGCTCGACGGCGCCCACGCCGCGTCGGCCGGTTAGCTGGAGCGTGTCCACCGCCATCCAGCGATGGCTGCCAATCGCGATACGTACGGGGAAGACCCGCGGCTCACCCACGGAGGGCCCGCCGAGAGCTCAGGCGAGGATCTCCGTGAGCGGTCCCTGCTGGTACTCCGGGGACCGTCGGTTGCCAATCTCCCGCAGCCCCGTGGTGCCCATCCCCTGCGCGAGGGCCAGGAGCAGCCCCGTGTGCTTGTGGTAGCTCTCGAGACCGTTGCCGGTACGGAGGCGCTGCCCCGAGCGGAGGTGACCGCCGAGGCGCCCGAAGAGCATCACGGGCATGTCGCTGGCGTTGTGGTTGCGCCCGAACTCCATGCCCACGCTCATCACCGAGCTATCGAGCAGGTTCGCGCGACCGGTCCGGTCGCCGCGAAGGGCCCGGAGCAGCTCGCTGTTTCGCTCCGCGTACCAGTGCATGAAGTAGGGCACGTCCTCGCCCCGCCAGTGCGTGTACGAGTGATGATCGCTGCCGGAGTTGCTGTCCCCGCTTTCCCCGACGAAGCCGAGGCCGAGGGCGGGAATGGTGAAGCGGCTCGCCACGCCGCCGAACTGGATGTTGACGATGCGCGTGCGATCGAAGCGAAGCGCGGCTTCGATGAGACCCACCCAGGTCGACCACACGCGTTCGTGGTGCTCCGGGCCCGTCTCCATGGGACCGGGCTCCGCCGGCAGCGTCAGGCCGTCCAGCGGCACGCCCTCGTCGGCGAGGCTCAGCTCGAGCTCCCGGAGACCCTGAAGGTGCTCGTCGACGATGCGCCGCCCCTCCGCCGGGAGCTGATCGCGCACCGCACGAAGCTCCTGATTCGGCACGTCGAGAATGC
>JBCCAW010000847.1:0-1674 GCA_039814655.1 Myxococcota bacterium
CGGCTCGTGGCCTTCTTTCGGGCCTACGGGGACGAGGGCTCCATCGACGAGCTCCTCCCCTCGCTGGTGCTTCGCCGCGTGGTCACGCCGCTCAAGACCCGCGAGCTCATGCTCAGCGTGCAGGCCGAGTCGAGCTACCGCATGGACCGCGTCGCGGGCGTGGCCAAGCTCGCCGGCGGCCTCGTCTTCACGGGCACGTCCAAGCACTTCGTGAAGTACCGGGACGGCTCGTCGCCTCTTGGCTACGACGTGGAGGAGCTGCTCGACGACCCGGCGGACCTGATCCTCTATCACGACACCTTTCGCCAGGCGTACGCCTTCGGCCGGGACCTCCACTTCCGGGACCTGGTCTTCAAGCTCCAGCCGCGGCGCGTGCCGCGCGCGCCGGGCATGGAGGACACGCTCCCGCCGCGACTCCTCGCCACGGCGGAGGTGGGCATCGGCGGCGCCATGCTCACCTACCTGTTCCGCTGGCGCATTCCCGCGCGCGCCGCCCTCGCCGAGTGGCCGAGCTCGAGCGCCTTCGACGACCGGCCTACGCGCCTCTACGTCTTCGACATGAGCGAGGTGCCGGAGCGCGTGGCGCGGCTCTTCGCGGCGCTCCCGGGCGTGCACGTCTTCGCGCCCATCGGCGACGCCTACGCCGTGGAGCTCGGCCACGAGCACCCCATCGCCCTCGAATCCTGCGGCAGCCTCTTCGGCGACGACGCCCTGCATCTCTTCCGCGGCGACGGCGAGGTGCTCGCGGTGTCGCCGCTTCCGCCCTTCGCCCCGGTACGCACGCTGGTACGCGCGGACGTCTCCCTCGAAGGCCCGGAGCCGAAGTCCGGCGCGAGCGCCGCCAGCCCGGACGCGCTCGCGCTCTCGCTTCCGCTCCGGCTGGCTCCGAGCACGGAGCCCTGGCGCGCGGTCACGGCCACGGTGGTGCCCGCCGAGCAGCGCGTCTGGCTCGCGCGCCTCCTCTACGCGCTCCCGCCGAAGACCCTCGCGGCGCTCCAGGTCGCCGCCGGCGAGGACGCCTTTTATCTCATCGACCGCGCGGGCATCGAGGGCGTGCCCCTCGGCGTCTTTCACACGGAGGTAGCCGAGCGCATCTACGTTCCCTCGGGCTACGCCATCGTGCCCGCCGTGAGCGCCGCGGTGCTCAAAGACCTCGTGCGCGAGCGCGGCGACGGCACGGTGTTCTTCGACGCGGAGACGGCGACGCCGCGGGTGGTGCCCAAGGCGAGCTTCGGGCCCGTCTCGCGCCGCATGCTGAAGGAGATCGCCGCCGTGCCCGTGAGCGCCACCCGGCCCGAGGCCGACGAGCCGGAGCTGCCGCTGCTCCGCTACGAAAAGCCCCGGCGCTTTCCGCTCTGGGGCGTGCCGGCGCCCGCCGAGGCCGACACCGAGTAGGTCCATGTCCGCGAAGATTCAGGCGCTCTACGAGTCCTTCGCGACGGGCTTTGTCGGCCCCGTGCTCCTCGGCGGCGACGCGCAGCTCACGCGCCCGCTCGCGCCGGGGCTTTTGGACCATTTCGCCTTCTCCCGGCCCCTGGACGAGGCCCTCGAAGAACGCCTCATCGACCAGCTCCAGGAGACGGCGTCCATGATCGCGCCGGCCGCGACCGTGCGCTTCCCCGAGCGCGGAATGATCGCCCTTGCCATGGCGGCGCACGACCTGGCGCTCGTCAC
>JBCCAW010000106.1:0-13035 GCA_039814655.1 Myxococcota bacterium
ACGAGCACGGCGACGGTCTCCGCTCCCGGGAGCTGCCCGAGGGCGTTCACGGAGGCCTGCACGACGCGCGCATCGCCGCTTTGGGCCAGCTCGGCCAGCGGGTCCCGCGCGCGCGGGTCGGCGATGCGCCCCAGCGCGCCGATGGCGGCCAGCCGAGCCGCCTCGTCCGTGTCCCGGAGGGCCAGCACGAGCGCCGGCGTCGCTCGCGCTTCGCCGAGCCGCCCGAGCGCGCCGTAGACCACGGCGCGGACCTCCGGCGTGTCGTCACGGCCTCGGCCGATGAGCGGCACGAGCGCGCGGAGGTCGCCGAGGCGCGCCAGCGCTTGGGCCGCGCGGCGTCGCACGCGCGGGTCGTCGTCCTCGAGGCGGCTCAGCAGGGGCACGACCGCGTCGCCTTGCGCGGCGCTCCCGAGGGTCCCGAGTGCGTCGACGGCCGCGACGCGGACCAGCGGCTCGGCGTCGCCGAGCGTGCGCACGAGGGACGGGAGGGACGTGAGCTCCCCGATGGAGCCAAGGGCCCGCGCTGCGGCCGCGCGCACGTCGGCGTCCGGGTCACTCAGCCACTCGAGCAGCGCCGGAGCCGCGGGACGGAGACGCACGCGCCCAGCGGCTTCGGCCGCGGCGCTGCGCACGCCAGGGTCTTCGTCGGCGAGCGCGCGGAGCAGCGCTTCGGCCACCTCGTCGGCTGGGTAGGCGGCCAACAGGCGAACGACCTCCTGCCGTCGGGCCGGAGGCGCCGTGGCGAGCTCGCGCTCGAGCCGCCCGAGCCGTCCCTCCCACTCGAAGGCCATCGCCGAGAGCGCGAGGGTGACGAGGAGAGCGCGAAGGGGCCAACGCACCCCGCACGCGTAGCACAGGCCGGGCCGTCGCGGCGGACGCCCTTCGCGCCGCGCGCGGGCCGGCGCCGGCTCCCGGCGAGAAGCTCTCAGATCCCGTGCTCCCGGCACTTTCGCCAGAAGGTCGACCGGCTCATGCCCAGGGAGCGGGCCGCGTCCCCGCGTCGCCCGCCCGTCGCCTGGAGCGCCTGCAGCAGACGCTCGCGGTCGCGGTGGGCGGGACGCCGGGGTCGCCGGGACCGCGGCGGCTCACCGCGCAGCTCGGGGGTGAGTTCGGCCAGGGTGATCACCGGGCCTTGGCCCACGGCGAAGGCGTACTCGAGCACGTTGCGCAGCTCGCGGACGTTGCCGGGCCAGCCATGCGCCGCCATGGCCGCGCGCGCGTCGTCGTCGATGGCCTCGACGCGGCGCAGCCCCTTTTCGTTCAGCCGGGCGATGAAGTGCGTGGCGAGCGCATCCACGTCGCCCACGCGCTCGCGGAGCGGCGGCAGGAAGATGGGCACGACGCGGATCCGGTACATGAGGTCCGCGCGAAAGCGACCGGCCTCCACCTCCGTGCGCAGCGCTTCGTGCGTGGCGGCCATGATGCGCACGTCGACCTCCTGAGCCTCGGTGCCGCCCACGGGGACGAACTTGCGCTCCTCGAGCACGCGCAGCAGCCGTGATTGGATGGCGAGGTCGATCTCGGCGACCTCGTCGAGGAAGAGCGTGCCGCCGTTGGCCCGGGCGAAGAGGCCCTTTCGGTCACTCACGGCGCCCGTGAAGGCGCCGCGCACGTGGCCGAAGAGCTCGCTGGCGAGCAGCTCGACGGTGAAGGTCGCGCAGTTCACCCCCAGAAACGCGCGTTCGCCGCGGCGGCTCAAGGTATGGAGCGCTCGCGCCACCAGATCCTTGCCCGTGCCCGTCTCACCGCGGAGCAACACGGAGAAGTCCGTGCGCGCGACGCGCTCGATGAGGCGGAAGAGCGCCTTCATCGATGGCGCGACGGTGACCATGCCGTGGAAGAGCTCCAGCTCCGCACTGTCTCGTTCTGTCGCGACCATGTTGCAACACTTTGCGACATCTCGCCCCTCGCGTCGAGCGGCGTTGGCGAAACGCCTGGGAAAATCGGTGGTCTATGCGCCTCTGGCGCCTCTGGCGCGGTCAGTGCTTGCCCCCGTCCGGGGGCGTGCACTGGGTCGCGTCCGTGGCGCGGGCCTTCCCCGCGCGTGGGGATCGCGGTGAACTACGGCTTCGTCATCGACAACCGCTCGTGCATCGGCTGTCACGCCTGCTCGACGGCCTGCAAGAGCGAAAACGAGGTGCCCCTCGGCGTGTACCGCACCTGGGTGAAGACCACAGAGACGGGCACCTTCCCGGACACGCAGCGGCACTTTCAGGTCACGCGCTGCAACCACTGCGCGAACCCGCCCTGCGTCCGCATCTGCCCGACGGGCGCGATGTTCCAGCGGGACGACGGCATCGTCGAGTTCGACGGGGACGCCTGCATCGGCTGCAAGGCCTGCCTTCAGGCGTGCCCCTACGACGCGATCTACATCGACCCGGAGACGCACACGGCGGCCAAATGCCATTACTGCGCCCACCGCGTCGAGGTGGGGCTCGAGCCGAGCTGCGCCGTGGTCTGCCCGACGCACGCCATCGTTGCCGGGGACATGGACGACCCGGCTTCCGAGATCAGCCGCGTGCTGAGCCGGGAGAAGGTCACGGTCCGAAAGCCCGAGCAGGGGACGGCGCCCAAGGTCTTC
The DNA here is from genome assembly GCA_039814655.1 of Myxococcota bacterium. GTDB lineage: Bacteria > Myxococcota_A > Polyangia > Polyangiales > Houyiibacteriaceae > CALCTH01. The sequence continues at coordinate 2,582 of JBCCAW010000106.1, forward strand.
TACATCGAGGGTAGCGACGTGAACCTCACGCCGACGGCCACGGAGCGCGCGCCGGCCTCCTTCATGTGGGCCGACGTGAAGCACCCGGAGCCGGCGCTGGCCGCCGCGGGCGTCGCCGCGAGGAGTCTCCCGGTCCTGCAGCGCAGCGGGCCCGCGCTGCGCGCTCCCCAACCTCAAGGACAGCCGGCACCGGGGCCCATTCACATCGGCGAGCGCAAGGCCGGCCACATGGTCCAGGTCGGCTACAACGCGCAACACGAGGTGCCGTGGCACTGGCCCGTTCCGGCCTACCTCGTGACCAAGGGCCTCGGGGCCGGCGTCTTTCTGTTTTTGGCCCTCGCCTTCGGGCTCGGGCTCGCGCCCTTCGATGCATCGCTCGCTTTGGCCGGAGCGGCGCTCTGCACGGTGATGATGGCGGCAACGACGACGCTTCTCGTCTACGACCTCGAGCAGCCGCAGCGCTTCCTCTTCATCTTGCGTCGACCACAGTGGCGGAGCTGGCTGACCCGCGGGGCCGTGGCGCTCATCGGTTTCAGCACCGTGGCGGGCCTCTGGGTGCTCGTCGAAGGAGGCGCGCTCTTCGGCGCTGTGGACCCGGACGCGGCCGCGACGGCGCGGACCGTCCTCTTCGTCGTCGGCACGCCGCTGGCGATCTTCGCCGCCATCTACACGGCCTTCCTCTTCGGCCAGGCGGAAGGCCGCGACCTCTGGCAGTCCCCGCTCCTGCCGCCGCATCTCGTCGTGCAGGCGCTCTTGCTCGGCGCCGCGGGCGTGCTCGTGCTCGGCGCGGTGCTCCGCCTCGAGCCGGCGCTCGAGGCCCTCGCGACCAAGACCCTGGGTATCGCGCTCGCCGTCGACCTCTTCCTGCTGCTCCTCGGCGAGCTCGGCATGCCGCACGCGAGCGAGGTGGCGGCCCGGGCGGCCCACGCCATCACGCACGGGCGCTTCAAGGGCATGTTCTGGGGCGGCGCCGTGGGGCTCGGCCATCTCGTCCCCTTCGCGCTCCTCTTCGTGGCGTCGCCGGCCGCGCTCGCCGCCGCCGGGGTGGCCAGCGTGGTCGGCCTCTACCTCTACGAGCATGCCTTCGTGATGGCGCCCCAGGAGATCCCGAACTCATGAGCACCACGAACACGCTCGGCTTCCTTCAGCGTCTGCTGGCCTTCCGCGGCTCCGTGGGCGACGAGCCCGGTGCCACGGAGCCCGGTGAATCGCAGCCCGGTGTCACGCAGCCCGGTGAAACGCAGCCCGGTGCCGCGGAGCCCGGTGAAACGGTCCCGGCGACGACTCCCGCCGCCCGCCAGCCGGTGCGTCCCCAAGGGCCACCGGTCGAGCCGCCTCGCTACGGCACGTCGGACCGGACGCCGGTCAAGCTCGACGTCGTACAGCAGCCGGACGGGCGCATCACCCAGTACCCGCCGCCGGAGCATTGGGACGACTGGGTCGAGTACGACGCCAAGGCCTGGCCCAAGCGCGTCGCCCGCCGCTACACGCTCGTGCCCACCATCTGCTTCAACTGCGAGAGCGCCTGTGGGCTGCTCGCCTACGTGGACCGGGAGACCTTCGAGGTCCGGAAGTTCGAGGGAAACCCGAAGCATCCGGGCTCGCGCGGCCGCAACTGTGCCAAGGGCCCGGCCACGCACAACCAGACCTACGACCCAGAGCGCATCCTCTACCCGCTCAAGCGCGTGGGGAAGCGCGGCGAGGGCCAGTGGAAGCGCGTCTCCTGGGAGGAGGCGCTCACGGACATCGCGGGCCGCATGCGTGAGAGCCGGGCCCGGCGTCGCGACGGCATCATGTACCACGTGGGCCGCCCCGGCGAAGACCACTTCGCCAACCGCACCATCACCGCCTGGGGCGTCGACGGGCACAACAGCCACACGAACATTTGCTCGGCCAGCGCCCGGCTCGGCTACTCGGCCTGGAGCGGCGCGGACCGGCCAAGCCCGGATTACGCGTATGCGCGCGCCACGCTGCTCGTGAGCGCCCACCTCGAGAGCGGCCACTACTTCAATCCCCACGCCCAGCGCATCATGGAGGGCAAGAAGAAGGGCGCGAAGCTCATCTGCTTCGATCCGCGGCTCTCGAACACGGCCGCCCGGAGCGACGTGTGGCTGCCGACCTGGCCGGGCTCCGAGGCCGTCGTGCTCCTCGCCATGGCCAACCACCTGCTCCAGACGGGCCAGTGGAACCGCGCCTTCGTGAAGGACTGGGTCAACTGGGAGGACACGCTCGCGGCGATTCCCCGCTTCGCGACGGACCCGGACGTGAAGCGCATCGGCGAGGAGGCTGCCGACGCCAAGGCCGGTACCGGCGCCTGGGCCTTCGAGGACTTCGAGCGCTTTCTTCGCGCCAGCTACGCGGGCTTCACCTTCGAGCGCGCGGCCGCGGAGTCCCAGGTGCCCGTGGAGCGCATCCGCGAGGCAGCGGAGATCGTCGCCAACGCCGGGGACCGCGTCGCCGGGCACACCTGGCGGAGCGCGACCATGGGCAACGAGGGCGGCTGGCAGGTCGCGCGCTGCCTCTTCTTTTTGAGCGTGCTCACCGGGAGCGTCGGCACGAAGGGCGGCACGGGCCTGAACAGCTGGCACAAGTTCGTCCCGAAGCCGCCTACGCAGCCGCCGGCCTTCAACGCCTGGAACGAGCTGCATCTGCCGCCCGAGTGGCCGCTGGCCATGTACGAGATGTCCTTTCTCCTCCCGCACTTCCTCGAAGAGGAGCGGGGCGACATCGACGTCTATTTCACCCGCGTCTACAACCCCATGTGGATCAACCCGGATGGGTTCATGTGGATGCGGGCGCTCCAGGACGAGGAGAAGCTCAAGCTCCATGTCGCGCTCACGCCGACCTGGAACGAGTCCGCCTGGTTCGCCGACTACGTGCTTCCCATGGGCCACGCTGGGGAGCGCCACGACGTGATGAGCCAGGAGACGCACGCCGGGCAGTGGATCGGCTTTCGCCAGCCCGTGCGCCGCGTGGCCATGGAGCGTGCCGGAACGAAGGTTCGGCGCAGCTGGGAGGCCAACCCCGGCGAGGTCTGGGAAGAGGCCGAGTTCTGGGTCGACCTCAGCTGGAAGATGGACCCGGACGGGAGCCTCGGGATCCGCGAGTACTTCGAGAGCCCGCAGGACCGGACGCGGCCCATCTCCATGGACGAGTATTGGGGGCACGTCTTCGAGCACAGCGTGCCCGGCCTGCCCGAGGCCGCAGCGGCGGAAGGCCTCTCGCCGCTCGCCTACATGCGAAAGTACGGCGCCTTCGAGGTGAGCTGCGACCGCTACGTGCCCTACCTCGCCGCGAAGGAGGGCGGCGTCCCCGTCGCCGGCGCCGAACGCGAAGGCTTCAAGACGCCGAGCGGAAAGCTCGAGCTCTTCAGCGCGACGCTCTACGACTGGGGCTGGAAGGAGCAGGCCTACTGCATCCCCTGGCACCTGCCGAGCCACGTGGCGCCGGACGCCATCGACCGGGACGCCGGGGAGATGCTCCTGCTCCCGACCTTCAGGCTACCGACGCTGATCCACACGCGGAGCGCCAACGCCAAGTGGCTTTACGAGATCAGCCACAAGAACCCGGTGTGGATGCACCCGGAGGACGCCGGGCGCCTCGGCGTGCGCACCGGTGAGCTCCTCTACGTGGAGACGGAGATCGGCGCCTTCGTCGACAAGGTCTGGGTCACCGAGGGCATCAAGCCGGGCATCATCGCCATGAGCCACCACCTCGGGCGCTGGCGGCTCCAGGAAGGGGAGGGCATCGGGGCCGGCATGAGCGCCCTCGCCCGCCTCGACCAGGAGGGCCGCGAGCACGCGCTCCACATCGTGCACGGCGCCAAGGCCTGGAAGTCACCGGACCCGGACACGAGCCGCATCTGGTGGGAGGACGTCGGCGTGCACCAGAACCTCACGCACGCGGTGCATCCGGACCCGGTGAGCGGCGCCCATTGCTGGCACCAGAAGGCGCGGGTGGTGCGCAAGGCGGCGCCCGGCGAGAAGCACGGCGACGTCCGCGTCGACACGGCGCGCTCCATGGCCGTGTATCGCGAGTGGGTCGCCAAGGCCCGACCGGCCACGACCTACAGCCCCGACGGGACGCGCCGGCCCTACTGGCTCAAGCGGCCGCTCAAGCCCCTCCGCGAGGCCTACGACCTGCCGGGGGTGCGCCCCGGCTGCGATGGGGAATCCGTCGCCGCCGAGTGAGGCGGCCGAAGCCACGTGAGGGGCGCGGGTCGGCTAGGCTCTGGCGCATGCCGGACGCGCCTGCCCTCGCCGGGCCCGCCCTCGCGGAGGCGCGCGGGCGCGGCTACCGGCTTCTCGGAGAGCTGCTCTCTCGGGGGCCAGGCCCCGAGCTCTTGCCCGCGGCGCGCGCGAGCGACGCCCTCGCTACGACCCTCGATGACGTGGAAGGCGCCGCCGCCGATCACCACCACGTCTTCGGCTTCGCCGTGCATCCCTACGCGGGCGTCTTTCTCACGCCGAGCGGTCAGGTCGGCGGCGCGTGCACCGATGCGCTTCAGCCGCTTCATGCGCGGACCGGTGCGCCGCCGCACGCCTCCGACGGGCCCGAGCATGTGGCGACGCTTTGCCGGGCGCTCGCGCATCTGGGAGGCGCTGAGGCCGACGCGCTCCAGGACGGCGCGAGGGGCATCGCGTCACATCTGCGCGCGCTCCAGCGCGAGCTCCTGGACGAGCACCTGCTCGCCTTCTTCGCGCCGCTCGCGGCGGCCGTCGCGCGCGTGGCGCGGCCCTTTCCTTCAGCGCTCTTGGTGGAGCTCGCGGGCGTGCTCGCGCTTCACCGCGCCGGCCTCGACGAGGCGCCCCGCCCCGTCGCGCTCGCGGCGCCGACCCTCGATCTGGCCGACGCGCGGACGGGGCTCGCCGATCTGGCCGACCACCTGACCACCCCCTGCGCCGCCGGGGCCTTCCTCGGGCGCCACGAGCTCGGGGCCATCGGGCGCCGTCACCGGCTCCCGAAGGGCTTTGGCGGTCGCGCGCTCCAGGCTCGAAACCTGCTTCGGTCGGCCGTTCGCTTCGATGTGCGGCCCGCCGTCGTCGACGACCTCGTCGTCGTGCTCGAAGACGAAGCGCCGCTCCCGGCGCCGCTCGCGCCCTTCGCCCGGCCGTGGCGAGAGCGCGCTCGGGAGACCGTCGCGCTCTTGCGCGAGGTCCTCGACGTGGCGGCGCGCTTCGCGGACGAGGCGCGGGAGGACTCACCCGGGGAGGCTCCACCTTGAGCGCCTCCGCTTCTGCTCGTGCGACGGCCGTGCCCGCCAAGGGGCCGGGCCGACGTTGGCTCGCCGACCTCATCGCCGGGGTCTCGGTAGCGGCCGTTCTCGTCCCCCAGGGTATGGCCTACGCGGAGCTCGCCGGCATGCCAGCGCATCACGGCCTCTACGCCTCGGCGCTCCCGCCACTCCTCGCGGCGTTCTTCGCGAGCTCGCCCTACCTGCAGACTGGGCCCGTCGCGCTCACGAGCCTGCTCACCGTGGGTGCCCTCGGCGGGCTCGCGGCGACGGGAAGCGCCGACTACGTCGCCCTCGCGGCGCTCCTCGCCGTGGTCGTCGGCGCGGTGCGCGTGGCCCTCGGTGCCCTGCGCGCGGGGACCATCAGCTACCTCATGAGCCAGCCCGTGCTCCGTGGCTTTACGGCCGCCGCAGCGCTGCTCATTTTCTCCTCGCAGCTCCCGGCGGCGCTCGGCGTCGACGCCTCGGGCGAGGGCATTCTCCTCCGCGCGTTCCGGGCGCTGAGCGCACCGGCGGCCTGGGAGCTGGAGGCTCTCGGCCTGAGCGCCGTGACCTTGGTGTTCATGGTCGGGGGCCGGCGTCTTCATGCGCTCTTTCCGGGCGTGCTCCTCGCCGTCGTGGTCGGCGTCGCCTTCAGCGAACTGACGGGCTACGCGGGGCCCGTGCTGGGCGAGGTGCCCCGGGCGCTCTTGCCCCCGCTGCGCCTCGACCTTCCCTGGGCGCGGGTCCCGGACCTCTTCGTGGGGGCCGTGATCATCGCCCTCGTGGGCTTCGCCGACGCGGTCAGCATCGCCCAGGCCTTCGCCGAGCGCGCGCGCCGGCCCTGGGATCCGAACAAGGAGTTCGTGAGCCAGGGCGTCGCCAACCTCGCCGCCGGGCTCACCGGGGGCTTGCCCGTCGGAGGCTCCTTCTCCCGGAGCGCCGTCAACGCTCAGGCCGGCGCCCAGACGCGGGCGTCCGGCGCCATCGCCGGGATCGCGGTGCTCGCCTTCCTCCCCGTGAGCCACGTGCTGGCCCCGCTCCCGAAAGCCGTGCTCGGCGCCATCGTGCTCGGCGCCATCGTCAAGCTGCTCGACCCGCGACCGCTCCTGGGGCTCTGGCGCCAGTCGAAGCTCCAGGCCGGCGTGGCCTACGCCACTTTCGCGCTCTGCCTGGCGCTCTCGCCGCGCATCGACCTCGCGGTGCTCGGGGGCGTGGCCCTCGCCATCGCCGTGCACGTCTGGCGCGAGCTGAGCGTGGACGTCCGCGTGCGCCGCGAGGGCGCCACGCTGCGGCTCATCCCCGAGGGGGTCATCTGGTACGCCTCGGCGAACCAGTTCCGCCAGACCCTCGCCGCGGCCGTGGCCCAGCACCAGGACGCGGAGGCCGTGGTGCTCGACCTGCGCAGCGTAGGCCGCATCGACCTGACCGGTGCCCTGGCCCTCAAGGAGCTGGCCGAGGGGCTCCGCGACGACTTCCGCTGGACGGTCGAAGGGCACCCGCAGCACGCGGCGCGCATTCTCGAGCGCGTCTGCCCTCAGCTCCTCGCGCCGGTGCGCGACTCCCGGGCGCCTGCTAAGAGCAGCGCCTCATGAGCGCTCGCCGCTTCATCGTCCAGACCATGGGCTGTCAGATGAACGTGCACGACTCGCGACGCCTCGAAGAGGTGCTCGGCGGGGCCGGGTGGTTGCGCACGGACGACGCGGCGCTCGCGGACGTCGTGGTGGTGAACACCTGCAGCATTCGCGAGAAGTCCGAGCACAAGCTCATGAGCCTCCTCGGGACGCTCCGCCCCTGGAAGAGCCAGCAGCGCGACGCGCGCATCGTCGTCGCCGGTTGCGTGGCGCAGCAGGAAGGCGAGGCGCTGCTGCGCCGTTCGGACCTCGTGGACGTGGTCATCGGCCCGGACAACATCCCCGAGCTCCCGGCGCTCCTGCGCGAGGTGGACGGCGGGGCCCCGCCGCTCGCGCGGACGGTGTTCGACGTGGACGACCCGCGCTTTCTCGTGGCGAAGCCGCGGACGGAGGAGCGGGAGACGAGCGCCTTCGTCACGGTCATGAAGGGCTGCGACGAGCGCTGCACCTACTGCATCGTCCCCACCACGCGCGGCGCGGAGCGCTACCGCCGGGAAGACGAGATCGTGGCCGAGGTCGCGGGCCTCGCCGCCGGCGGCGTGCGCGAGGTGACGCTCCTCGGGCAAACGGTGAACTCCTGGTACGACCCGGCGCGCCAGGCCGCGGTGAAGCTCCGTAGCAAGGTCGCGCCCTCGCGTTCCGAGTTCCCGGAGCTGCTGCGGCGCATCGCCCGGGAGGTCCCGGCGCTCGCGCGGCTCCGCTACACGTCGCCGCATCCGAGGCACCTCACGCCGGAGCTCACGCTGGCGCACGCGGAGCTCGAGCTGCTCCCGGCGCATCTCCATCTTCCGGTGCAGTCCGGCTCGGACGCGGTGCTCAAGCGCATGAGCCGCCGCTACACGGCGGCGGACTACCTCGAGCGGGTCCGCGCGCTCCAGGCGCGCCGTCCCGGGCTCACGCTCTCGACGGACCTCATCGTCGGCTTTCCCGGTGAGACCGAGGCGGACTTCGAGGCCACCCTCGAGCTCGTACGCGCGGCCGGCTTCGTGCAGGCCTTCTGCTTCAAGTACTCGCCGCGCCCGCACACCGCGGCGCTCCGCATGGGCGACGACGTGGACGAAGCGACGAAGGACGACCGGCTCCAGCGGCTCTTTGCCGTCGTCGAGGCCCAGGGGAGGGCGCACCTCGAGGCCCTCGTGGGCCAGGAGGCGGAGGTGCTCGTCGAGTCCTTCGACGACAAGACCGGCCGCTACGCCGGACGGAGCGAGCGCAACGAGATCGTGCACGTGGAAGCACCGGCGGGCGTCGACCCGCGCGGCGAGCTCGTGCGCGTGAAGATTGCCGAGGCCTACAAGCACAGCCTCCGTGGGTGCATGGAAGGGGCTGTTCCGCTGAAGCCGCGGCGACGGGGACTCCCCGTGGTCGCGGGCGGCATCTCGTGAGGGCGCCGGGCTTCCGCGCGCGCCTCGTCGCCTGGGCACCCGTGGTCGCCTACATGGCGCTCATCGTCGCGCTCTCGTCCTTCCACATCGACACCGGCGCCATGGGCAGCTGGCCCCACAAGGACAAGCTCGCGCATCTGGTCGAGTACGCGGGCCTCGCCTTGCTCACCGTGCGCGCCTCGCGGCTCACCTGGCCGACGCGCCCGCCGGCCCGCGTGGCCGCGTTCGCCGTGATGCTCACGGCCTCCTTCGGTCTCACGGACGAGCTTCACCAGGCCTTCGTCCCCGGCCGGACCGCCGACGCCTGGGATCTCTTCGCCGACGTCCTAGGCGCCGTGCTCGGCGTCGGCCTCTTCTTCGCCCCGGACGTCCTTCGACGCCGCGCTCTCGGTACGCGCCCATGACCCAACCGCCGTCCCCTCCCTTTCACGCTCCTCGGCCCGTCATTCTCCCGTACGGGGACCACCGCCCGCGCGTGGCCGAGAGCGCATTCCTTGCGCCGCAAACGAGCCTCATCGGAGACATCGTCGTGGGTGAGGAGAGCTCGATCTGGTTCGCCTCGACGCTCCGCGGAGACGTGCAGCCCATCCGCATCGGCGCGCGCACCTCGATCCAGGACAACAGCGTCATTCACGCCACCGACGGCTGGCACCCCACGGAAGTCGGCGACGACTGCGTCGTGGGCCACGGCGTGATCCTGCACGGCTGCCGCCTTGGCCATCGCGTGCTCATCGGCATGGGTTCCATCGTCATGGACGCGGCGACGCTCGGGGACGACGTCATTCTCGGCGCCGGTTCACTCGTGACGGCACGGACCGAGATCCCCCCGGGCGTGCTGGCCATGGGACGTCCGGCGAAGGTGAAGCGGGCGCTCACGGACGAGGAGAGCGCGCGCATTCGGGAGGGCGCGGCGCACTACGTGGCCAAGTGCCGCAGCTACCGCGCTGCGCTGGCGGGTCTGTAGCGTTCCCTTTCGCGGGCGCCTCATGGGCAAGGCCCTTTTGGCCCTGCGCTTGGGTTGAGACGGGGTCGGCGGCTCAGCCGTCGACCTTGAGAATCGCGTGGAAGGCGGCCTGAGGGATCTCGACGCGCCCCACGGACTTCATGCGCTTTTTGCCCTCCTTCTGCTTCTGAAGGAGTTTCCGCTTACGCGAGATGTCGCCGCCGTAGCACTTCGCGGTCACGTCCTTGCGAAGCGCCCGCACGGTCTCCCGGGCGATGATCTTCGAGCCGATGGCGGCCTGAATCGCCACCTCGAACTGCTGCTGCGGCACGATCTTCTTGAGCTTCAGCGCCAGCGCACGGCCGATGTAGTAGCTGTTCTCTTTGTGGACGATGGCGCTGAGCGCGTCCACGCGGTCGCCGTTGATGAGCAGATCCAGGCGCACGAGCTTGTTGGCCTTGTAGCCGGCGAGCTCGTAATCCATGGAGGCGTAGCCCTTGGTGGCGCTCTTCAGCTTGTCGAAGAAGTCGTAGAGCACCTCGGCGAGCGGGAGCTCGTAGGTCACGATGACCCGGTCCTCGCTGGCGTACTGGATCTGCTTCTGGATGCCGCGCCGGTGCTGGCAAAGCTTGATCACCGGCCCGACGAACTCCGCGGGCACGTGAATGGACACGTCGAAGTAGGGCTCTTCGATGTGCGCGATCTGCCCTGCGTCCGGCAGCGACGAGGGGTTTTCGACCTCCTCCACGGACCCGTCCTGGAGGTGCACGTGGTAGACGACGCTCGGCGCCGTGGTGATGAGGTCGAGGTTGTACTCGCGCTCGAGCCGCTCCTGGATGATCTCCATGTGGAGCAGGCCCAGAAAGCCGCAGCGAAAGCCGAAGCCCAGCGCCTCGCTCGTCTCGGGCTCGAAGAAGAAGGCCGCGTCGTTCAGGTTCAGCTTGTCGAGCGCGTCGCGAAGCTCCGTGTACTGGTCGCTATCCGTCGGGAAGATCCCGCAGAACACCATGGGCTTCACTTCCTTGAAGCCGGCCAGGGGCTCGGTGGCGCCGTTCTTGGCGAGGGTGATGGTGTCGCCCACCTTCGCGTCCTCGACGGACTTGATGGACGCGGCGAAGTAGCCGACCTCGCCGGGCCCGAGGTGGTCCACGGCCTTCGGGAAGGGGTTGTAGACGCCGAGCTCGGTGACCTCGTAGCTGGCGCCGGTCGCCATCATCTTGATGCGGCCGCCCTTTTTGACGGTCCCGTCGACGACGCGGATCATGCTCATGGCGCCGCGGTAG
>JBCCAW010000813.1:0-1930 GCA_039814655.1 Myxococcota bacterium
CGAGCGCCGCCGCCTGGGCCCGGGAGCACGGCCTGCCGGTTCACGTCGACGGAGCTCGGCTGTGGAACGCGGCGGTGGCGACGGGCCGGCCGGAAGCCGAGCTCGTCGCCCCGGCCGACACGGTGAGCGTCTGCTTCTCCAAGGGCCTCGGGGCCCCGGTCGGGTCCCTGCTCGCCTTCGCGTCGACGCGACGCGAAGACGCGCTCCGGCTCCGTCGCCGCATGGGAGGCTCGCTGCGTCAGGCCGGGGTGCTCGCCGCGGCCGCGCTTCATGCCCTTCGCGATCGCCCGGACCTGGCCCGGGACCACGCGCGGGCGGCGGCCCTCGCGTCCGCGCTCCGCGAGGTGGGCTACGCGGTGCCGCGTGCGCCGGAGACGAACATGGTCGTCTTCGAGGTGGACGACGCGCCCGCCTTCGTGGCGGCGGCGGAGCAGGCGGGGCTTCGGCTCGGCGCGCTCGATGGCCGGCGGATCCGTGCCGTGACGCATCGCGACCTCGGTGACGCGGACCTCGCCCGCGCCCGCGACGTGCTCGCTCGCCTGGCCCCCGCGTGTGGGGACGCGAGCGCGTGAGCGGACCTTCGCCCTCGCCCTCGCGCTCGGCGCGGCACCGGGGGTTCGCCCTGCTCCTCGCGCTCGCGGCCTGCGGCGGGCCTCCGACGCTGTCGCGGCCCGGCGCGCCGGAGCATCGCGATGCCCTCGCCCGCGGCGACCGGCATCGTCATCACGGGCGGACGGACGCGGCGCTCGCGGCGTACGACGAGGCGGCCCGGCTCGCCCGGCGCCGCGTGGACGCGGACACGGCCCGCTACCGGCAGGCCCGTGTGCTGCGCCGCGCGGGGCGTTACGCCGAGGCCCTCGCGGTCCTCGACGCCATGGCTGCGGTCCGCCCGCCCTCGCGGCGGACGAGCCGCGCCCTCTTCGACGCGGCGCGCCTCCGCCTCGATCGCTTCGCCGGCGACCCGGCCATGCGGCGCCGGGCCCAGGAGGGCCTCGCGGAGGTGGTCCGGCGCTTTCCCAACGACGGGAACGCCTCCCGGGCCCTTCGCCTGTGGCTTGCGTCGCTGCGGAGTGACGGTGAGCGGCGCGAGCTCCTCGCCGGCCTCGCCACGGAGGTCGGGGCGTCACGGCTCGGCGACGACGTGCTCTTCCGCCTCGCCGAGCTGCAGCTCGCGGCGGGCGACCGATCGCTGGCGCGCGCGTCCCTCGAGCGCCTCGTGCGAGAGCACCCCTACCCGCACGGCCACCGCTGGGACGACGCGATCTTTCTGCTCGGCGCCCTCGACCGCGAAGACGGGCGCCCCGGGGACGCCATTGCGCGCTACGGGCGCATGCTCGAGCGGGCGGAGACGACCACCATCGTGGGGAGCTATACGCTGCCCTCCTTTGCCGCGGCGCAGCTCGCCATCGCCCGCCTGGAGCGCGAGCGCGGCGACACGGCCGCGGCCATGGAGGCCTACGCACGGACCTACGAGCGTTTCACGCGGTCGCGGCTCCGGGACGACGCCATGGCCGAGCACGCCGAGCTGCTCCTCGCCAGCGGCGACGCGCCGGGCGCGTGCCGCTTGCTTCGCCGCGTGGTGGAGGAGTTTTCCGTGGGCTCGGCGCGGCGCCGGGCCACGCAGCTTCACGCGGAACGCTGCGAAGCCCGCTGAGCGGGGCCCCGGCGCGCGCGTCGTTCAGAGCGAGTCGTCGTCGTACTCGACCTCGCCCTCGGTCTCCTCCTCGTCGTCGTCCTCTTCCGGCGACTGATACTTAAGGTCGATGTCGGCTTCGGAGAGCTGCTGTTCGAGCAGCTCGAAGAGCTCGTCGACGTCCTCGAGGGACCACTCCTCGAGGATGACGGTGATGAAGTCGTGAATGTCACCACTGTCGATTCGTCGTTCGAGCTCTTCCACCTGCTCGTCGTCGAAGATCTCGATGAGATCCTC
>JBCCAW010000795.1:0-2057 GCA_039814655.1 Myxococcota bacterium
CCATCGAAGCCGTCCCGGCCGTCGTCGCCGCCCGTGCCGACCAGCGCCGGAAGGGGCAGGGAAAGGTCGACGACGCAGCCCACGCCGCCGTTGCCGCCGAGGCCGAAGGGGCCGCCGAGCGGCGGCACCCAGTCCCCAGACTCTCCGGCGCTGGCCGCGAAACATACGATGCCGGCGCCCCCGGCCCCGCCGGCGACGCCGCAGGAGGACGTGCCCCCGGCGCCAGCCAAGAACAACGGCGTGCCCGCTGTTCCGCTCCGCGAAAAGTCGGGCACGATGGACCCGCTTTCGCCGTCTTCGCCGTCTTCGCCGTCGCCCGGGCGCACCTCGAGGTGCCGCAGCACCAGGCCCGGGGAACGCCGGGCGACGACGCCGAAGGACGAACGTCCGGCAATGCCATCCGCACGGGTCTCGACGTCGACACGCTCGAAGATCGTCTCGACGTCGAGGTCCTCGGCCAGCACGCCGATGACTTCCGTCCCGTCGCTCGGCCCGGCGTCGACCTCGAGGAGGGCTCGGTGCCCCGCAGCGCGACGCCAGAGCGTCCCATCCCGCGTGTAGCCGCCGAAGACCGCGGTGCCTTCGTCGAGCTCGAGGGCCTCGTCCTCTCGGTACTCGCCCTCGTGCACGGCGACGTCGAAGCCGCGCACGGTCGCGCGGGCGATGGCCCGGGGGAGTGTCCGGTAGGGGCTCGCGCGCGTTCCAGCGCCGGAGTCGGAGCCATCCGGCGCGACGAAGATGAGGCGCTCGGCGTCGCCGTCGAGGCCATCGCAGTTCGCGTCTTCGAAGCCATCGTCGGGTTCATCGAGCGCGCCGGGAAAGACGTCCGCGTCCGTGTCGTCGCAATCGCTCGCGTCGTCCACGAAGCCCGGCCCGGGCAGGCAGCTCCGCGAGGGGTTCGCCGGATCGCCGAAGCCGTCCCCGTCGAGGTCGGCGAAGAGCCCGCCGCCTTCGCACGAAAAGGTGAGGCCCGCGACGGCGCCGGACCCCGCGAAGCGGACGCGGATCTCCACCACGTCCGGGGGCTCGCGGAGCGGCACCACCTGCCGCGAGTTGCTGCCGTGGTTGAGGAGCGGACGGGGCAGCGCTAGCTCCCGGCCCGTGTCGAGCTGAACGAAGCCATCGCGCTCGTCGCGGTCGACGTCGAGGACGGTCATGGCCACGAGGTCCACGGGCTCGTCGAAGCTCACGAGGATCTCCCCGCCCCCGCCGAGGTCGTCGGGCACGTCGATGCGTCCGTCGCCGTCCCGGTCCTCGTCCTGCTCGGAGATGACGAGCACGTGGCCTTCGGCCTCGTCGTTTTCTCCCGGTCCGCCGGCGGCGCCGCCCACGCCCACGCCGGGGCCGCCGAAGTCCGAGTGCGGCGTGCCCACGTCGTCGTCGCCGCCCGTAGGCGCCGCCGAGTCGAAGGCGATGCAGGGCCGGTCCCCTCCCTCCGGGTCGAAGCACGCGAGGGTGATGCCGCACGCGCGGTAGCGGTCTTCGAGGCGGTCGCCGGGGAGGATCGCCCGGCCCGCGGGATCACGCTCGAAGTCGAGGCGAGCGCCGCCGAGGCATCTCACGAGGCCCGTGGTGGCGACGACGGAGGCGAGCGTGGCGCTGGGCGCGACGCGCGCGCCAGCGTCCACGAAGCTGGCGCCCTCGCGGGCGCTGGAGCTCGGCAAGGCCTCGTCGCCGCACGCTCCGACCCACACCAGTAGGGCGCCCAGGACCCAGGTTCGTGCCACTCCGCCCACGCTCACCTCCCGCGGCAACAGTAGAGGAAGCGAGGGATCGGGAGAAGGGCGTACGAGACCGTGATTTGCGTTCGATGCGCCGATTGCGCGCCGGCGTCGGCCTGCTCGGGCGTGCTTCAGCGCCTCTCCGCGAGCCAGAGGCGCATGTTCTGCGCCGGGCCCTCGTAGCCTTCGGCGATGGACGTATGAAGGGCGGCCTCGACCATGGCGACGCCGCCCTCCGGGTCCCGGCCGCTCTCCGCACGCGCGCGGCCCACCCAGTAGCGAATGTCCGCGAGGGCCTGGGGCGCGGCGGTCCGGGAGCGCTCGCGGAGCCGGAGA
>JBCCAW010000196.1:0-9534 GCA_039814655.1 Myxococcota bacterium
CGAGGAAACCGCAGACGGTATCATGGCCATCTGTTCGGATGGCGCCCGCATTTCCGCTCAGAAGGTGAGGAACGCCTGCGGCGGGTTTTCCAAGGCTGACGGGCTTTTGCCCAACGTGCCAGACCTGCGCGTCTATGCTCGGACCGTCGTGTATTTCGAACTGACGGAGGCGGAGGCCGAGCGGCTTTCGACCATGCCTTCGGTGATTTACGGCCCGCCCGGTGTGCCCTGCATTCCCTATATCCTGCCGCCGGTGCGGTATCCGGATGGGACGCATTACATCAAGATCGGGGGCGATCCGAAGGATGTGGAGCTTGCGGATCTGGACGCGATCAAGGCGTGGTTCCGCACGGATGGGGATGCAGAGGCGGCGGCGTTTCTGACGGAGGCGTTGCTGGCGCTGATCCCCAGTTTGAGCCATGCGCCAAGAACGACCGGAAGCTGCGTGACGTCCTTTACGCCCCACCGAAAGCCGTTGGTGCAGCAACAGACGGACCGCATCTTTGCCCTGACCGGCGGATGCGGGGCGGGGGCGAAATGCGCGGATGAAATTGGCAGGCTTGGGGCGGAACTGGTGACCGAAGGGCATATTCGGGGCGGGCAATACAGCACGACCTTCCGGCCGGACATCGCCGGCACCTACGAGCTGGAGCTCCGCGTGGACGACGACGACGGACTCAGCGCCACCTGCACGGCCACGGTGCTCGCCATCGCGACGGAGGGGCTCCGCGTGGAGATCTTCTGGGACAGCAACGCGGACATGGACACGCATCTGCTCAACCCGGAAGCCACGCGCTGGTTCAACGGCGACGACTGCTACTACGCGAACTGCGATGGCGGCGACGTCCTGAACTGGGGCGACCCGGACCGTACGGACGATGACCCGAGCCTAGACATCGACGACACGGACGGCTTCGGGCCGGAGAACATCAACATCGACGAGCCCGCCTTCGGCACCTACCGCGTCGGCGTGCACGCCTTCGCCCGGAGCGGAAACGTCACCGTCAACGTGTACTGCGGAGGTCGTGCGGAGCCGGACGAGACCTTCGGGCCACGGGCACTGAGCAACAATCGCTTTTGGCGTGTGGCCGACGTGACCCTCGGCCGCGCGTGCACCATCGAGTCCATCGACACCATCGACAGCCGGACGGACGTCGAACGCCGCCGCTAGCGCCCCGGGGGCGAGAACGCACGAATAGCCGGAGGCGTGGAGGTCGAGCAGCCCATGGGCGAGGTCAGGCGCCGGGAGCCGACTGACCGTTCCTCGACTCAGACTCAATGCTCGCGGTCGACGGAGCCGGCGGCGGCGTGCTTCGTGGCGACTTCGCGCTGCAGAAGGCGCAGGGAGGGGTAGCCGAGGGCGAGCGTTTGCAGGCCCCAGCCCATCGCCGCGCCGGACAAGCCCTCGCGGCCTGCGAGCCGGTAGGCGTAGAGCCCTTCGCCCACGTGGAGGAGTGCCGCGACCACGGCGATCGCCTGGACCACCGCACGCGGGAACACGGCCTCGAAGCCCGGGAGTGCGCTCGCCACGGCGGCGTAGGCCGCGCCGCTCAGGGCCAGGAGAAAGGTGAGACCGAGGCCGAAACCGATGGCGAGCCACCAGGCGAGATGGGGACGTTTCACAAGAGGGACTTCCGCGGCGAGTTGAGCGATCCACGACGCGCAACGCTCGAAGCCCTCGCCGGGGCCCACGCGGGGCACGTGACCGAAATCCCGCGCGGCGGGCTCGGTGCTGAAGAAGTGGTCCTGGGTGACCTTCCGGAGCTCCATGCGGCTCATGAAGGGCGCCGGCCCCCCGAGGCGGCTGATGCCCTCCGCGGCCAGCACCGCGGGGCGCACGAGCCAGGCGGGCACCGAAGCCGTCGGGTGCCGGTGGCCGAGCTGCTCGACCGCGGGTCGGAAGAAGGCGAAGTAGTTCTGCGGCTCGCCGTCGCCGATGAAGTAGGCGCGGCCGGCCGCCGCACCCGTGCCCCCGACCGCCGCACCGGCGAGGGCGAGGGCCGCACGGAGCGCGGCGTCGACGAGATCGTCGATGTAGACGTTGTCGGCCCGGGCCGACCCGGGGCCGATGGCCGCGCGAAAAAGGCCCTTCTTGGTGAGCTCCGTGACGCGCGGGAGGTGCGTCTCCTCGCCGGGCCCGTAGATGCCTCCCGGGCGAATCGCGCACGTGGCGAAGCGCTCGCCGTTGGCGGCGAGCACGAGGCGCTCCGCCTCGATCTTCGTCGTCGTGTAGAGGTCGAGGGGCGACCGGGAGGCGTAGGGCGTGTCCTCGGCCCCGTCCGGCAGCGGGCGGTCGAAGACCACGTTGATGGAGCTCGTGTGGACGAAGCGCTTCGCACCGCCTTGGCGCGCGGCCTCCAGGACGTTCCGCGTCCCCTCGACGTTCACGGACACGCTTCGGTCCCGGTCCCGGGCCGAGACGTGGGTCCGGCCGTCGATGATGGCGGCGGTGTGGAAGACCGTGTCGATGCCCTCCAGCGCCGCGGCCACGGCGCCAGTGTCACGAACGTCGCCCAGCACCAACTCCGCGCCGCGCGCCTCGAGGGCCCGGGCCACCGGATGCGCGTGCAGGTCGAAGAGGCGCACGGGCCGGCCCGCCGCCAAGAGCCCCGCAGCCAGGGTGCGACCGAAGTAGCCGGCGCCGCCCGTGACCAGGCAGCGGCCGAGGGGCGCGAGCTGCTCGGGCGTCAGCGCGAGCTCGGGGTCATGATCCACGGCGGCGCACCATAGGGGCCGGTCGCACCTCCCGCCACGTCGCGCGCGCGCCGGGGCGGGTGGTAGGTAGGCTGGCCCATGCTCCTACGCGTGCCGCTCCTCCCTTGGTTTCCCCACGCCGCGGCGATAAACCTCGCCGCCGTGGTCGCCCTCGCCGCCTGTGGCGCGTCGCCGAGGCCTGCAGCGAGCGCCGCGGAGAGCCGCGCCGAGGCACAACAAGCCGTCGCCGCCGTTCTCGACGATTGGCACGATGCCGCGGCGCGCGGTGACTTCGACCGCTACTTCGCCCACTACGACCCCGGGGGGACGTTTCTTGGCACGGACGCCGGCGAGGTGTGGGACGTGCCGGCTTTCAAGGACTACGCCCGGGTGCCCTTCGCCGACGGCGTGGGCTGGGTGCTCGTGCCTACGCGTCGCTCCCTTCGCGTCGCGCCGAGCGGGCAGGTGGCCTGGTTCGAGGAGAACCTCGAGAGCGAGGGCCTCGGCCCCTGCCGCGGCAGCGGGGTGCTCCTACGCCAGGACGGCCGCTGGCGCATCGCGCAGTACAACCTGGCGCTCACGGTTCCGAACGCACGGCTCGCAGAAGTGCGCGCGCTGCTCGCCGCCGCACCGCCCTTGGGCGCCGGGAAACGCCGGTGAAGGTGAGCGCGCTCTACCGGTACCCGGTCAAGTCTCTCCGGGGCGTGCCCCTTCGCGAAGCCGAGGTCGAAGCGCGGGGGCTCGCCGGGGACCGGCGATGGATGATCGTCGATGCGCATGGCGTCTTTCTGAGTCAGCGCACGCTCCCGGAGCTCGCGCGCGTCGTTGTCGACACGAGCGACGCCGGCATCACGCTGCGCACGCCCGACGGCAGCCAGGCCACGCTTCCCTGGAGTCATGAAGGGCCCGAGGAGCCGGTCACGGTGTGGCGCGACACGCTGCCGGCCTGCGCGCACGCCGAAGGAAGCGCCCTGCTCTCGACCTTCCTGGGCCGTCCCGTCCGCCTGGTCCATCAAGCCGGGCGGCGCGCGACGTCCCGGGGTGGCGGCGAGGTCTCTTTCGCCGACGCCTACCCCTTGCTGCTCACGACGACCGCCAGCCATGCCGCCCTCGACCAGGAGGCTGGGACGGCCATGGACCCGCGCCGCTTTCGCCCGAACATCGTGGTCGCGAACGACACGCCTTGGGTGGAGGACCGCTGGAAATCACTCACCCTGGGCGCCGTCCCCTTCGAGGGTGTGAAGGGCTGCGACCGTTGCGTTCTCACCACCGTGCATCCGGAAACGGGCCGCAAGGGCGCGGAGCCGCTACGCACGCTGGCGCGCACGCGCCGCCACGAGGGCAAGGTGTGGTTCGGAATGAACCTGATTCCCCGCGGCACGGGTCGCATCGCGCACGGCGACGAGCTTCGCGTCACCTCCCTTCATAACGTGGCGCCGCGCGAATGAGCTGGAAACGCTCCGGGCCCCGGCATGACCATGAAGGGGTGATGACCCGGAACGTCGCGGCCTGGCGATGGGCCCAGCTGGTCCTCCTGCTCCTCCTCGGGGCCCCCTTCGGAACCGTCGCGTCGGCGCAAAACGTCTATCACCAGACCCTCGCCTTCGGCGACCGAGCCCTCGGTATGGGCGGAGCCTTCACGGGCCTGGCCACGGACCACGGCGCCGCTTGGTACAACCCCGCGGGCCTCGCCTTTCTCGAGAGCGACGCCATCAGCGGCAGCTTCCTGCTCCATGCCTTCGAGAAGCTGACCTTCGAAGGCGACGAGCTCCGCCTCGAGACCACGCGCCGGCCGACTTTTCCGCTTTACGCCACGGGCGTCGTCGGCGTCGGCCGCCGCGACGAGGCGGGCCGCCATCGCCACGCCATCGGCATCGTCGTCGTGCGCCCGCTGCAGCAGCGACGGCGCCTGGAAGCGCAGGTGGATCCCATGGCCGGAGTCCCCGCCGAAATTCTCATCGACCGGGTGCACCACCTGACGTGGTTCGGGCCCTCCTGGGCGAGCCAGGTTTCCCGGCGCTTCGGCATTGGAGCTTCCCTCCTCGCGACGGTGAGCACCTTCGAGCATAGGGAGGTGCTCCTCGGAACGAGCGCGGACGGCGGGGGGGCCGTGCGCAGCACGCTCACGGAAGTGAAGAGCAACCACCTCGTGCTCCGCATGGGCGGCCTCTACGTGGGCCGGCGCACGCGCTTCGGCTTCATGCTTCAGCTGCCGGGGCTCGCGCTGCGGGAGCAAGGCATCATCAAGGACCTCCGCGCGCTCCCGGGACGCACGCCCTTCTTCGCGGAGGACGAGGACGTGGGCGGGGCCTTTCCCATCCCCGGCGAGCTCCGACTGGGGGTGAGCACGGTCTTCGGAGCGGAAGGACGCTTCACCTTCGCGGCGGACCTTCAGCTCGTGGGCGAGACGCCCTCGCGCAGCCTCGTGGACCTGCCGGCGCTCGCGGACGCCGGCCCCGGTCAGGCGGCGGCGGCGGCCTTCGTGGACCTCGACACGGCGCGGGAGGGCGTGCTGAACGTCGCCCTCGGGCTCGAGTGGCGCGTGCGGCGGGATCTCCTGCTTCGCTTCGGCGTCACCACGGATCTCTCGGCGGCCCGCCCGCTGCCCGAGACGAGCGACCGCTTCCAGGAAGAGCGCATTCCCTCCCTCGGCGGGAGCGGGAGCATCGGCACGCTGCTCGGCGACCTCACGGAGCTGAACATCGGCATCGCAGCGGTGACCGGCGAAGGCGAGGCCATGGTGCTCGACCCGCGCGCGGGCCTGGGGATGCCGCGCTTTACGCGCGTGCGGGCCCAGCGACGGGTGGTGACCTTCTTCATCTCGGGCCGGCTGCGGCGCCCGAGTGAAGGCGAGACGCCGGAGCTCCAAGGCGGAGCGGAGTGACGGGCCGGGCCGGCTAGCGGAGCCGCGCGGTCCGCGCCGCAAAGGCGCGGCCGCCGGCGCGAGACTGATACGCTTGCGCACGTGGAAGCGCCCGATGCCCTGAGCGCGCTCAGCGACGCCCTCGCCAAGAGCCCGGACCTCGCGCCGGCGCTCCATCAGCGCTGGCGCACGGGGCGCTTCGAGGACCCGGCCGCGGCCGGCGCCACGGCGCGGGTCAACGCCGCGCTGCTCGACGACGCGCTGCCCGGCTGGACCGTGGAGACGAGCCCCGCCGGGCTCGCGGAGGCCTTCGAGAACACATCGGAGGTGCTCTTCCTCTGGGCCGCGGCCAGCGTCTCCGACCCGGACGCGCAGCTCGCGCAGCTCCTCCGGGCGGCGGCGGCGCACGCGGAGTACGCGGAGCGGACCGTCTTCGTGGTGCGCAACCGCATCGTGCAGGGTCCCCTCGTCGACGCGCTCCGCTGCGTCCCGCTCCTCGGTGAGGGCACGGTGCTCGAGGACCCGGCAAACCACCAGGCCCGGGCACGCATGGAGATTCTCCTCTGGGAGGCCGGGGCCCGCGCGCTCCAGTTCCCGGACCTCGGTCGTTGGATCTGGTCGAGCGCGAGCACCTTCGAGGCGATGATCGGCACCGCCGCGCGCGGCGCGCTCCGGGGCCGGGTCATCGCCGCACGCACCCTCGAGGTCTGTGCGGCCGGTCTTTCGCCCACCACGGACCCGTCCCTCGTGGGTCGCACGCTGCAGGTGCTTCAGCCGCTCCTTCTGCACCCCGAGCCCCTGGTCTGGATCGCCGCGGCCCGCTCCTTCGGCCGCCTCGCGGGCACCCTCGAACCGCTCGAAGGGACGCTTCTGGACTGGGTGCATGGCGCGTCACCGGTGCTGCGGCAGCGCGCCATCACGGCCTTCGCCTCGCTCCCGGAGCGCCGGCTCTCGGCCCTCGGCCACGAGCTCGAAGCCGTGGTGGAGAACAAGGAAAACGAGGACTGGGTGCTGGCCGCCGCCGCCGCCGCCGTGCCCTACCTGGCCACGGAACGCCGCGACCTCTTCGACCGGCTCGTGAGCCGCATCGTCGCGGGCGAAGGCGGCGCCGTGGCCATGCGCGCCCTGGCTCGGGGCCTGGCGACGGTCTGGCGCCGCGGGGACCGGGAGCTCGCCGAGGGGCCCTTCCGCGCGTGCCGCCGGCAGGCGCGCCGCGCCGAGGCAGACTCCATCGACGGCTGGCGCCGCTGGCTGGACACGCTCGCGGCCACGGACCCGGTGGACGAAGCGGAGCGCGACCCCCTCGACCTCGAGGCCGGTCTCGAAAACCTGGTGCGCGTCGCGTCCCAGTACGACGACGCCGAGGCCGACGCCCGGGCAGCCCGCTTCGCCGCGACGCTGGCGCCGACGCTCCAGGAGGCGCGCCGCATCGCGCTCGGCGAGACCACGCCCCGGAGCCGGGCGGCTGCCATCAACGCCTTCGAGGGCTGCGCCCGCGCGCTCGCGCTCCGGCTCTGGGGCCCGCTCTTGACGACGCGTCCCGAGGGCGACCCCGTGGAGGAGCCGGAGCTGCACGAGACCTTCGAGCTCCTGGCGCGCATGCCCGCGGAGCTGCTCGACCTCGTGGCCGAGCATCGGCGCTTGCTCCGCGAACAGGCCGGGCAAGGCGCCGACGGCGAGGCGGCCTTCGACGCGCGGGAGAGCGCCGGCCTGGAGCTGGCCCTCGAGGTGCTCGCGCTCAAGCTCGGCGGCTACGCCCTCGACGCCCTTGGCGAGGAGGCCGAACTCGGACCGGGGCGCGGGCGCCTCGCCCACGACACCTGCCTCTGGCTGCGAAAGCTGGCTGGGCTCAGCGACGGGACGCGGACCTTCGAAGGGCGGCTCAGCGGGGCGCTGAGCGCGCTCTTCTGGCGCCTCGTGGATTCCACGCGTGGCACCAGCCTGGGCGAGGTCGACGACGTGGCCTGGCTCGGCCCCTTCGCCGCCTGGTGGGCGCTGGTCATTGACCGGCCCACGGTGCTGCAGCAGCTCGCGACGGCGCTCCCCATGATCGCCGACGGGGCCCTCGAGACCTGCTGCTCCCTGGCCAACGACACGCGCGAGGCCCTCGAAGCGGCGGAGGCGGCCGGCGCCTGGCGCTTCGAGGTGCACGAGAAGCTCGCGGCGCTGAAGGCCGACGACACGGAGCTGGCCGTGGGGCTGGCGCAGCTCGGGACGGCCCTCGGGGAGTTCGCCACGGTCAAGGGCGGCACGCCGGACCTCGAAGCCCAGGCCCTCGGCCTGGTGCTTGCGGCGGAGCGCCTTCAGGCGGCGCTCGCGGACCCGGTCCGGGGCCTCCGCCGCGCCGGGCCGGAACCGCTGGACGACTCCTTCGAACAGCGGACGCAGGAGAACGCTCCCCGCATGGCCTCGGTGGTGGCGCGCGCGATCCGCAGCCGGGAGCTCGCGCGCCTCGAGGTCTGGCTCGCGTCCCTCGGGCCCACGGTCGCGACGCTCGTCGAGCCCGCCATCGAGGGCGCCATGCAGCGCACGCCACCGCCGCCGCCGGTGCCGAAGAAGGCGCAGCCCAAACAGGTCGTCGGCTACGAGCTCGTCAAGGCGCTGGGTGAGGGCGGCGTCGGGAGCGTGTTCCTCGTGCGCAAGCCCGGTGCGGACCGGCTCTTCGTGCTCAAGATCCCCAAGGCCGACGCCCTCGAGAACGCGACGGATACGGAGCGCGAGGCCATCCTCGCGAGCTTCGTCGACGAGGCGAAGGCCCTCGCGGGCCTCTACCACCCGAACGTCGCGAACATCATCGACCGCGGCGTCGACGAGCAGGTGCCCTACCTCGTGCTCGAGTACCTCATCGGCGCCGACCTGAAGGACTACTCGCGGGCCAAGCCCATGAGCCTCTTCGAGCTTCGCAGGAGCGTCGAGGAGACCTGCGCCGGGCTAACGGCGCTCCACAACGCGGGCCTCGTGCACCGGGACATCAAGCCGGCCAACCTCTTCCTCCGCCTGCCGCTGGCCGGCGGCGAGCGCTTCGACCCGAAACGGCACCGGGACCCGGCGCTGCGGACGCCGCTGGCGACGGTGATCATCGACTTCGGCATGGTCCGGGCGCAAAAGGTGGCCGCGGAGGTGGGCGGCCGCTTCGTGGCCGGGACCGCGGGCTACATCGCGCCGGAGCAGGTACTCGACCCCGTCGAACTCGACGGGCGCGCCGACGTCTACTCGCTGGCCGGCACGGTCGTGAACGTCACGAGCGGACGCACCTTCTTCGACGACATCGACAACGCCCGGGAGCGCATCCTCGCCCATATGCGCGAGAACCCCCTCGAGCGGCTGGCGGAGGAGCTCAAGGCCTACCCGGCGGAGCTCGTACGCCTGCTGCGCGCCGCGACGGCGACGAGCTACGAAGACCGGCCCACGCCCCTCGAGTTCAGCGAGGGCTTCGCCGCGTGCCTCTGAGGACGCGCCGCTAGCGCGTTCAGCGGCGCGGCCGGGGACCGCCGAGGAAGCGACGAACGGCCGCGACGAGGGCCAGGGGCTCGACGGGCTTGAGCACGAAGCCGTCCACGCCGAGTCCCGAGAGCACGCGCCAGTCGGCCGCCCCACCTTCGCCGGTGATGGCGATGAGCGGCGGGTGCCGCGGGTCCCCGAGCAGCACCGCGGCCAGCTCGAAGCCGTTCATGTTGGGCATGCGGAGGTCGAAGAGCACCAGGTCGAAGGAGCCGCTCTCGTAGCGCGTGAGCGCTTCGAGGCCGTCCCGGGCCTGTTCGAGCTCGATGCGCGGCAGCTCCGCCGCGAGCACCGCGGCCACGAAGTCCCGAAAGTCGGCGTCGTCGTCCACGTGCAGGACGCGAGCGCTTCGCTGCGCGGCCGGAAGCGCCCGCCGCGCCTCCGCGAGCGCTTCCCGGAGAGCCCGCGCGTGGGGCGGACGGTCCGCCGGGTCCTTGGCGAGGAAGGGAAGCACGGCGGCGTCGAAACGGGTCCCG
>JBCCAW010000415.1:0-5403 GCA_039814655.1 Myxococcota bacterium
GCCGTTTTTCGGCCGAAGGCGCGCGGGAGGAGCAGGCGGCGGAGCCCGGGCTGCCGGACGAGGTGGAGGCGCTTCGGGCGAAGTGCGCCGAAAGGCACGCGGCGGGTAAGTCGAAGTGGAGCGTCGCGCCCGCGGCGGAGGTGCTCTCGCTGCCGGGCGTGGGCGAGTGCGTGGCGGACCTGGACTTCGAGCGGGACGGCCAGCGCGTGCTGCTCGAGGTGCTCGGCTATTGGTCGCGGGACGCGGTGTGGAAGCGCGTCGAGCTGGCCGAGGCGGGGCTGCCCACGCCTATGGTCTTCGCCGTGAGCAGCCGGCTCCGGGTGAGCGAAGAGGTGCTCCCGGACGACGTCCCGGCCGCGCTCTACGTCTACAAGGGCGTGATGAGCCCCACGGCGGTGCTGAAAAAAGTCGCCGCCGTCGCCCGCTAACCCACCCCCCGAGGGGACGGACCCGACAAACCGAACAAACGGGCCGAGTTCCCCAGCAATTTCGGCGGTCCTATGGGGACGGACCCGAGTAACGGAACTTGTGGGTCGGACGAGGCGAGCTGCGGCGTTGGCCGAGCGGTGGTCGACGGCGGCGGGGCTCCGATCCGGTCGTTAGTTCGGTTAGTCGGGTCCGTCCCCGGCGCGGTGTTGAAATCGTTGGGGTTTGGGCTGCGTTAGTTCGGTTAGTCGGGTCCGTCCCCTTGGCTGGGCGTGCGAGGCTTGGGGATGGTCAGTCTTCGGGATCCGGAGCTTTTGCGACACCAGGCCTTCGTGGCCGGTGAGTGGCATGGCGGCGCGCAGCAGGTGGCGGTCACCAACCCCGCGACGGGGGAGACCCTCGCCGAAGTGGCTCGCTGCGCGCCCGACGACGCCGAGCGCGCCATCGCGGCCGCGACGGACGCGGCGCCGCGGCTCAAGGCCTCCCTCGCCGGCGATCGGGCCGCCGTGCTCCACCGCTTCGCCGACCTCATGGCCGAGCACGCGGCCGACCTCGCGCTGCTGCTCACCTCCGAGCAAGGCAAGCCGCTCGCGGAAGCGCGCGGGGAGATCGCCTACGCCGCGGCCTTCCTGCGCTGGTTCGCCGAGGAAGCCCGCCGCGCCTACGGCGAGGTGATCCCGCCCACCAAGAGCGGCCAACGCCTCCTCGTCTTGCGCGAGCCCGTCGGCGTCGCCGCCGCCATCACGCCCTGGAACTTCCCGAGCGCCATGATCACGCGCAAGCTCGGCGCCGCCTACGCCGCCGGCTGCCCGCTCGTGCTCAAGCCCGCCGAGGCGACGCCGCTCTCGGCGCTCGCGCTCCGCGTGCTCGCGACCCGCGCCGGCATCGAGCCCGGCGCCTTGCAGGTCCTCACCGGCGACGCGAGCGACGCGGCGCCGCTGGGCAAGGTGCTCACGCGGAGCCCGCTCGTGCGCAAGCTCAGCTTCACGGGCTCCACGGAGGTCGGGAAGATCCTCCTCCGCCAGTGCGCCGACACGGTCAAGAAGGTGAGCCTCGAGCTCGGCGGCAACGCGCCCTTCCTCGTCTTCGACGACGCCGACGTGGACGCCGCCGTCGAAGGCTGCCTCGTGGCCAAGATGCGCAACGCCGGCCAGACCTGCGTCGCCGCCAACCGCATCCTCGTGCAGGACGCCGTGCACGACGCCTTCGTGGAGCGCTTCGCGGCGCGCATGGCCGCCATGAAGGTAGGGCCGGGCACGGAACCAGGGGTCACCGTCGGGCCCCTCGTCGACGCGCCAACCTTCGACAAGGTCCGCGAACATGTGGCGGACGCGCAGGACCTCGGCGCGACGGCCGTGCTCGGCGGGGAGCCCCATGCCCTCGGCCGCACCTTCTACACGCCGACGGTGCTCACGGGCGTGACCGGCGACATGAAGATGTGCCGCGAAGAGACCTTCGGGCCCGTCGCCGGCGTTCAGCGCTTCAAGGACGAGGACGAGGCCATCTCCACCGCGAACGCCACGCGCGCCGGCCTCGTGGCCTACTTCTACAGCCGCGACGTCGGCCGCGCCTTCCGCGTCGCCGAGGCCCTCGAAGCCGGCATGGTGGGCGTGAACACCGGTCTCGTATCCTCGCCCGTCGCTCCCTTCGGCGGCGTGAAGGAGTCCGGGCTCGGGCGCGAGGGCAGCCGCCACGGCCTCGACGACTGGACCGAGCTCAAGTACGTAGCCCTCTCCCTCGGCTAGGCGCACCGATCCGGTCGCGCACCGATCCGGTCCCGCACCGTGCTCGCGTAGACATGCCCGCCTAGGCCGTGCTCGGGTAGGCTCGTTCGCGATGAAGCGCGGCCACACCCAGCCCCCGGACGACGCCAGCAGCGAGGTCTTCGAGCTCCTCGGTCAGCCCCTCCGTGGCGTCGAGACGCTCCTCGACGTCCCGCTCTTCGACATCGGCCAGACGCACGTCACGGCCATGACCCTGGTGACCGTCGGCTTCGTCTTCGTGGCCACCTTCTGGGCGAGCCGGGTCATCCGCGCCGCCGTGCGTCGCGCGTTCCAGCTGCGCGACGTGGACCCGCGCACCGTCGGCGTCGTCAACAACCTCATCAACTACGTCGTCTTGCTCGCGGGCCTCGGGGTGGCCCTCGACACCATCGGCCTCGACCTCGGCGCGCTCTTCGCCGCCGGTGCCGTCTTCGCCGTCGGCATCGGCCTCGCGCTCCAGAACGTCGTGCAGAACTTCGTCAGCGGCGTGCTCCTGCTCGTGGAGCGCTCCATCAAGCCCCACGATATCCTGGAGGTCGATGGGGAGGTGCTGCGCGTGGAGCGCATCGGGATCCGTTCCACGGTCGCGCTCAGCCGGACCGGCCAGTTCTTCCTCATCCCGAACAACGACCTCGTTCAGAACCGGGTCAAGAACCTCACCTTCGAGAGCACGGACGTGATCCGCGTCGAGGCCGCCGTCGGGGTCGCCTACGAGTCCGACATGAAGCAGGTGCACGACGTGCTGCTCCGCGTGGCGCAAGCGGCGCACGAGCCCGACACGGGAGAGGCCGCCCGCGTCTATCTCACGGAGTTCGGCGACAGCTCCGTCAACTGGCTCGTCACGGCGTGGACGCACGATCCCTGGGAGGCGCCGGACTTCACGTCGCAGCTCTACCGGCGCATCTGGGACGCGCTCGCGGAGGCCGGCATCACCATCGCCTTCCCGCAGCTCGACGTGCACTTCGACCCGCAAGACCGCCCTTCCTGAACGCAGAATTTGCGCCGCCGGCGTGCTTCGCCGCAGAGCTTGCGCCCGAAAGGGGCTCCACGTCCGTTCTACGTTGGCATGCGTGCCAGGCATGGAGCTTGCGAAAGCCGGGATGCGCCGTCTCGAAGTCCGGAGAGACCGTCCCGAGACACGGCTGCGGTGATCCCATGACCATCCACTATCGACACCTTTCCGAGAGCCCCGCGCTCACCAAGCTCGTCGAGGACCGCAAGGCGCGCCTCGCCAAGCGCCACGGCTACCTCGAGCGCTTCGAGGTCATCATTCGCGCCCCGCACCAGCACTCCACGCACGGGGCGGCCTTTGGGTGCACCGTCGAGGTCCGCACCCGCGGCCATCACGCGGTCGTCTCGAAGCACGACGACCACAGCCGCCACGAAGACGCATACGCGCTCGTGCGCGACGCCTTCGACGCCATCGAAAAGCAGCTCGACCACGCGCTCGCGGGTCAACGAGACCACCGCGTCTGAGCCCCGCTCTGGGCACCGCCGCCGCCGTCGTCCCGGCGCGCGCTGGTTAGGCCGCGGCGACGCCGCGCGCTAGCCGCCCCATCAGCGCGTGCACCTGCCGCTCGAGGCGCGGGAGCGCCTCCTCCGCCGGGACCCGGTCGACGTCGGCCACGGTCCAGTATTCGACCCGGTGCCGCCACGCGGGGAAGCGCAGCTCGATCACCGGCCGGTGCTCTCGCTCGCAGACCGCGACGATGTGCGCGGCGCCCTCGAAGTCGCCCTCCATGGCCCGGCGCGGCAGCCGCCCGGCCTCCGCGTAGCGCAGCTTCCGCGCGACGAGCGCATCGCGCGTGAAGGGCGAAAGGGGCTCCGTGTGCACGCTCGTCCCCCGCCACAGCCCGCGCGAGCTCGCGCGCCAGGGCACGCCGCGCGCCTCCGCAGCCGCCGTGAAGACCGCCTCACAGAAGCGGCTCCGGTAGTAGTTGCCCGTGCAGAGAAAGAGCACGCGTCGCATCTCAGGCCTCCCAACCGAACCCTGCACGCGCCGTGGATCGCCTAGGTGACGCGTGCGATCCGTCTCGTTCGCAGCTTCGCCGCGGCCTCAGGCGCGCCGGCGATCGATGGCCTGAAAGAGCGCCATGCCCACGACCATGGCCGGCGTGAAGACCAGGGCCGCGTCCGCGGCGCCGCTCGCGGCGGCCCCAAAGGCCGTCAGCGCCGGGCCCGGGCAGAAGCCCGCGAGGCCCCAGCCGAGGCCGAAGAGCACGCCGCCGCCGATCAGTCGCGCGTCGATGTCCGTCGCGGTGGGCAAGCGGAAGCGCGCATCCAAGAGCGGCCGCTGCCGCCGGGCGACCAGGCCGAACACCGGCATGAACACCAGCAGCCCGCCGCCCATCACCAGGGCCAAGCTCGGGTCCCAGCCCCCTTGCGTGCCGAGCACGTCGAGAAAGCCAATGACCTTGCCCGGCATGGTCATGCCCGAGAGCGTGAGCCCGACCGCGAAAAGCAGCCCCGCCGCAAAGGCCACCGCGATGCGTCGACCGGCACCGCTCTCCATGGCGCCGCCGCTCACAGCGAGCCTCCCGCCAAGAGGCTCGTGGCCGTCACCGTGGCGAAGGCCGCGGCCATGAACGTGAGCACCGCCGCCAGGCTCCGAGGCGAGCGCCGCCCGAGCCCGCAGATGCCGTGCCCGCTCGTGCACCCGCTCCCGAGCTGCGTGCCCACGCCCACCACGAGCCCAGCCAGGATCAGCGCGCCCGTCGAGCGCTCCGTCGTGTTCGCGAAGGCCTCCGGCGCCAGCAGCCCGAGCCCGAGCCCGCCGAGTACCAGGCCCAGCGTGAAGGCGGCCCGCCACAGCCGCTCCTCCCGCGACTCATAGGCTCCCGGCAGCTTCGTGAGCCCGCCGCTGATTCCGCTGATGCCGCAGATGCGTCCGTTTAGCAGGAGCAGCACGACGGACGACAGGCCGATGAGCACGCCGCCGGCCAGCGACGTGAAGGGCGTGAAGTTCTCCATAGGCCCTGCAATAGCGCCAAACGCGCCGCCCGCCCGTCAGCGGTCGAGAAGCTTCACCACCCGGTCGATGGCCCGGGGGTAGTCCACGGGAAAGAGCCGCTGCGCCTTGTCGATGATCTCCGCGTCGGCGCCGATGAGCACCCGCGGCTCCTTCCGCGCCATGGCCCCCAGGATCACCTCGGCGGCCTTCTCGGGCGTCGTCTTCGCCACCCGCTCGAACTGCGCGACGCTCTCGTTCTTGTCC
>JBCCAW010000695.1:0-2851 GCA_039814655.1 Myxococcota bacterium
CAATATTATTACAGACAGCTATGATGCTGATGTGAGCGGTGCTTATGCCACTGATGCCCAAGGTGTTGCAGACGCGAGGACCTCGCGGACCTCCTGGCGGACTGGGGTCCGGAGCCGCCGGTGCTGGTGCTCGCGGAGCGCGTGGATCGGGTCGTTCGGCGCGCGCGCTCCATCGCCTTCTTCGAGGGCGGGCAGCTCCGGGAGCACGGACCGGCGCCGGAGCTCCTGACCCGGCCGCGCACGACCGCCCTGGAAGCGTTTCTCCGTCGTGGCGCAGCGGGCTGAACTCCGCGCTAGACTGCGGGGATGCCGAAAGGAGCCGACCCGGAAGACGCGGCGACCGCGACGGCGACGCTCGAGCCGCACACGGCGCCGCGGACGGCCGCGCTGGACGAAGCGCTCCAGCTCCTGAAGGACCGGCTCCTCGGCATGGGCGGACGCTGCGAGCGCATGCTCGCCGGCGCGTCCCAGGCCCTCGTGAGCCGCGAGCCGGAGCAGAGCGAGCAGGTCTTTCGCGACGAGGCGCGCAACAACCGGGACGAGCTCGAGATCGACGAGCTGGCGCTCCAGCTCCTGGCGGTGCATCAGCCGCTGGGCCGGGACCTCCGCTTCATCATGATGGCCGTCAAGGTCGTCGCGGACCTCGAGCGCATCGGCGACGAGGCCGTGAACCTGGCGGAGCGAGCCCAGGAGCTCGGCGACCAGCCTGTGAGCCCGGCCATTCTCGGTGACCTCGAAGAGATGATTCAGCGGGCCGCGGCGATGCTCCGGGACGCGCTCGAAGCCTTCGTGCACGAAGACGCGCAGCGCGCCCGTGGCGTCTTCGCGCAAGACGATGCGGTGGACGCGCTCTACGGCGGCGTGCAGCGCGCCTGCCGGGCGCGCATCCGCGAGGACGTGAACCGCGTGGAGGTCGCCAGCCGCCTGGCGAGCTGCTCGAAGTACGTCGAGCGCATCGCCGACCACGCGACGAGCATCGGCGAGATGGTGGTCTTCCTCGCCGAAGGCGTGGACATCCGCCACCAGGCCTGAGCCCTCGACGCGGGAGCTTCCGCGCCCCAGCTTCCCGCGCATGTCGCGCATCACGCAGGCCGTGGACGAAGCCGAGGCCATCGAGCGGCCGCCGGCCCCGGGCATGGTGGTCACGAGTCACCCGCGGGCCGTGGAGGCCGGCATCGTCGCCCTGGATGCCGGGGGAACGGCCGTCGACGCCGCCGTGAGCGCGGCCGCTGCGCTGGGCGTGGTCGACCCCATGAGCTGTAGCCTCGGCGGCGACACCTTTGCCCTCGTCTACGAAGCGAAGACCGGGCAGGTCCACGGCATCAACGGGAGCGGCCCGGCGCCCATGGCCGCGACGCTCGAAGACCTCGCCGCGCGAGGCCATGGCCAGGTGCCCGAGCGCGGGCCACTGCCCGTCACCGTGCCCGGCGCCGTGGGCGCCTGGGCCGCGCTCCTCGAGCGCTTCGGACGCCGGAGCTTTGCCGATGCGCTCGCGCCGGCGGTCACGCTGGCCGAGGACGGCTTCGCCGTGACGCCGGTCGTGGCGCGGGATTGGAAGCGGAGCGAGGCGACGCTGCGCGCCGGCGTAGGCCTCGAGGAGCTCCTTCCCGGCGGCCGCGCGCCGGCGGTGGGCCAGCGGGTCCGGCTGCCGGCACAGGCCCGGACCCTCGCGGAGCTGGCGAGCCAGGGCCCCGCAAGCTTCTACGGCGGCGCGTTCGCAGAGCGCGTGGAGGCCGCCATGAGCGAGGCCGGCGGCTGGCTCCGCGCGGAAGACCTTGCGGCCTATGAACCGGAGTGGGTCGCCCCGCTCACCGGAACCTATCGCGGCCACCCCGTTCATGAGCTGCCCCCCAACGGCCAGGGCGTCGTGGTGCTCGAAGCGCTTGCGCTCCTCGAGGAGTATCCCCTCGGCGACCTCTCACCGGTGGAACGCACGCATCTTCAGATCGAGGCGCTCAAGCTCGCCTTCGCCGACGCGGAGGCCTACCTGGGGGACCCTTCCCGCTCCTCGGCGGCCGCGCTCCTTGACGAGGACGTGATCGAGCGGCGCCTGGACGAGCTCGACGCGCGCCGGCGCCGCGCCGGGGACGCCGCGCGCCCCGTCGCCCTCGGCGGGGACACGGTGTACATCGCGGCGACGGACCGGGACGGCAACGCCTGCTCGCTCATTCACAGCGTCTTCATGCACTTCGGAGCGGCCTTCGCCGTGGACGGCGTGGTGCTTCAGAACCGCGGGGCGCTCTTCCGCACGGACCCGGCGCATCCCGGTGCGCTCGGCCCCGGGCGCCGGAGCTACCACACGATCATCCCGGCCATGGTGGAGCGCGCCGGACAGCCCTGGCTCGTCTTCGGCGTCGTCGGCGGCTACCAGCAGCCCCAGGCCCAGGTGCAGCTCCTGACGCGCCTCATCGACGGCGGCGAGGAGCTCCAGCCGGCCCTCGACGCGCCGCGCTTCCGCTGGACCGGCGGCCGCGGTCTGCGCCTCGAGGAGGGCACGGACGCGAAGCTGGCCGCGGGTCTCGAAGCCCTCGGACACGTGCTCGAGCGGGAGAGCGACGCGCACGGCGGCTTCGGCGGCGCGCAAGCGATTCTCCACGAAGCGCCCCCCGTGGGCGCCACGGACCGGCGCAAGGACGGCGTCGTCGGCGTGCAGTCGCGCTAGCGCAACGCGCGCGCTGCTACTCGCCGGTGCGCCGGAGCGCGCCCTCGCCGCGCACACGGAGCAGCTCGCTCGCGACGGCGGCGCGCACCAACGCGATACCAAAGGGCTTCTCGAAGGTGGGGGTCGGGCGCTCCGCGAGAAAAGCGCGGGAGCGCGGCGGGAAGGCGCCGCCCGTCATGAAGACCCTGC
>JBCCAW010000211.1:0-9167 GCA_039814655.1 Myxococcota bacterium
AGAGGTACGTTTCTACGTGGTGGGAAGCCAACGCGGCGTGTGGACTCGCCGCGGCCTCGCCGATGAGTGGGAGGCGACGACCACGCTAAGCGTCGCGTCCTCCCCAAGGAGGTCGCCTGCCAGGCTCCTCCGCTGCGACCGGTTCGGCTGCCAACCTCCCCTTCGCCCGACCTTCCGTCTCGAGGCCGTCCGGGGACAGCTGCTCCCGCGGCTCGAGGTCACATCCCCCTCCCGAGACACTCCGTGACGAACGCCTGCTGAGCGAAGACTCGGGTCTCAGCGATGTCGCCGTCGCCCCCGCATGGTCGACAGCCAGGTCGTGATCCAGACGCCATTTGGCCGCAGGCCGAAGCCGGGGAGCCTCGTTTGCCACGTGGCCTATGCATGGGCGACGAAAGGGCTCGTCGGAACCTCGCCGCAGGGAAGGGGTCAACCCTTTATGCGAGGTCTTCGACTCCCGGCGTGGCGCAACCACGTAGCGCGCGGGACGTGGTGGGCCACCGGTGCCGCCTGGGCGCTGGTGGGCGTCGGGCTCCTCCTGCCGGCACGTCCGCATGCGATCTACGAGTGGCCTGCGCCGATGGCGAGGTCGGGGTTCCGCGAGACCGGCCGGCGCGAGTGGCGCCATCAGACGGGCCTCCATGCCGACTGCGTCGAGTCGTGTTTGGACCCGTCCTGGGAGCGCGTCCGCTGGGGCTCGGTGGTCGACCCGCAGGCTTCGCGTGGCCGCACTGGCCCCACGCTGCGCGTCCGGCGTTCGTCTCGCGGGCTCCATCGCTGCGCTGGGGTCCGCTCCTCGTCGAAGGCGGCCTGGTGGCCGTCTCGGGCGAGCTGTTTGTCCCGACTACGCGAGCTCTTCGGCAGGTCCGTCGACCACGCCACCGCCTACCGCTGGGTCGATGGCGGCGTCGTTCTTACCTCTCACGACGCGACCCGCTGGTACTCGGATGAACTCCACGCGGTGCGCGTGGAGGCGCCCGCGCCCTGGCCCCTCACGGAGTGGGCGCGCCTTCGGAAGGACCTCTACTTCGACGGCGCGCGATTCGTCGGTCCCGGCGCCCCCTCGCGCTCGCTTTCCGAAACCGGAAGGCCCTACGCCGACGGTGGCGGTCGCCTCTACCTAAGGGCGTCGAAGGGCGGCATGGTGCCCCTCGACCCGGTCACGCTCCAACCGGCGCCCCCGGGGGTCTTCGCGCGCACTCGGGACCGGCTGCTCATGGTCCGCGGGTGGCTCCTCCTCGCCCTCGTCCCCTCGCTCCTCATGCTCGCGTTCGAGCTGCCCTTTCGCGTGCGCCGCCGCGCCTTACGCGGCGCGCCTGCGGGCGAGGTGCGCGGGGCCGACGAGCGTTGGGTCTTCGTCCCGAACGCGGGCGGGGACCGGTCTGCGCGCCTTCGTCCCGAGGGACTCTCCATCTTCGAGGCGGCGTCCATCGCCATCGACGGACCCGTCCCCTGTGTCGTGCTGAAGGCATCGCGGCGTCGCGATTCCAGTGCGGAAGCCAGCTACCGCGACTCCGCGCTGGATGGAGAGCTGCGCGGTCGCGTCGTGCTCGGCGGCCGTCGAGCGCTCCTGGCCACCCTCGAGGCATCCCACGCGCGCTTCACGCCCTTCGTGCTCCCGGTGCTCGGTCTCCTCGCCATTGGCGCGCTCGTATGGCCGCTCGCGTTCCTCCTTGCGGCGCTTCGCCTCTGAAGCGGGCCCGGGGAGCCTCGTTGGCCACGTGGCCGGTAGGGTCTTGCCGTGGAGCGGTAGGCGACGACGGACTCGCGGCAGCGACCGTCTCGCTTCGCGTCCATGAACGCGCGTCCGAACGACCGTTCCGCCGCCAGCTGGTTGTGCGTACGGCAGCGAAGTCGGAGGCTCGTCACGGTGGACGGCCCGCCCTTCGCCCAGGGCACCGCGTGGTCGAGCTCGAGCCAGGCCGTCTCGGCGCATCGGCGCCCGTCGGGCGAGACGTAGGTGCAGCGGCCTTTATCCCGAGCCCACACCTCGCGGATGACGGCGGCGGGCGCGCGGCGTGATGCGCCGCCGGCGGCCCGTGGCGACGAGGAGGCTTCGCTGGGGCTCCCCTCGGCCTTCGCCATCCACGCGCCGCCCGTCGCGCAGGGACTCTGCTTCTGCTTGTGCTTCCGTTCCTTCCGCACCGCGCGTCGCTTCTCCGCGAGCGCGAGCCGAATCGCCTTCGCGATGAGCGGCCCGGGGTCCCGGTTGGGCTGCTCGTGCGCCGAGAGGTCCTGCAGCTTACGAAGCGCTTCCACGCTCGCTTCGTCGAGCGTCACCGTCACTCGGTAGCGCCCGGGTCGAAGGGGCTTCGGATCCGGGTCCCGCGCGGGTGCGCTTCCGCCGTGGTTCGACGCCGCCAGCACCGACGTTCGGAACGCGAGCGCTTCGCTGGCCGGCGCCTCGGACGACGCTCCCGGGCCCACTTCCTGGGCGCAGGCTCCCTGGAGGTGACGACCCGCGCCGGTCCCGGCCGCCGACGCGCTCGGAGCGCGACTCCCCCTTGGGTTTCGTCGCGTCGGCAACTTCCGAACGGAAGACGCTACGTCGGGCCGTGGCCGAAGCTCGGCGGTGAGCGCTTCGAGCTGCCGCACCGTGCGTCCGCGCGCCCGGTCGAGCACCGCGTCCGGGTCGCGGCAGGCGTCGAGCAGCTTGCCCAGCACGTGAATCCCGCCGAGGCGCAGCTCCCCGCTCCGGAGCATGGCGAGCACGCGCGGGTGCCTCCGCGCCAGCCGCGCCGCCCGGATCCGCTTGGCCGCCTGCGACTCGCTCATGCCATGCGCCTCGACGCAGAAGGCGAAGAGCGACCCGTAGCCGGCCACGGCATGGAGCCTCTCGGCTTCCACCCGCTGGAGCACCTCGAGCAGCTCCGCTTCGAGCACCCGGGTGCTCCTCACCAACCGCGAAAAGCGCTTCAACAGCGCCGCCTGCCCCCGCCCCCACGTTTCTCTCGCCGCCATACTGAACGTTAGCACAGATACGCCAGTCGGCAAGCACTAAAGTCAATAATTACATATATTTATTGGCATCCCCGCAGGCCGCGTGGCCGCGTGGCCTGTACCGGCGCGTCGAGCCTCGAGCCCGCCGCGAGCACATACGCCGCGACCGCCAAACGCGTCGCCAGCCCCCCATCGCGCGGACCACCCCTCGACCCAGGTCGCTGCGTTCCACGAAGCCACCTGCCAGGGGTCGACCCACCGCCCGGAGCTGCCGAAGCCCTTCGAGTCGGACTCGCACGCGATGCGAAATCACCGGACGCCTTCCCTACCCGTCGGAAGCCTCCACAGTTCGGGCTCATCGCCTTCGCGTCCAACTCGAACGCGATTCTCCAGCGCCACATCGCCCGCCCCCAGGGGTCGGTGGCCGGCCCCGAGCTCACCCATCGCGGGTCCGACCCCTCGAATCGGCCCTCGCGCCCCGCGAGGCCCGCCCGAGCTCGACTCGAAGGCCTTGGCAGCCCACGACGCCGATGCTCTCGTCGGGTGCAGCGGAGTTCGCCGCCGCGCGTAGGCCACGTGGCCACCGGCTGCTTCCCTACCGCCGCCGAACCTCGACGTGCGTCGCCGGCGCACCCGCGCGCCGGCGCGCTACCAGAAACGCGTGCCCGGCGGACCCTTGAAGGGGCCGACGACGTCGGCCGTGATCCAGCCGGCGTAGTAGTCGCCTTCCTGCGGGCGGACGCGTTCGCCGTCGACGAAGCAGGCGTCGACGCGGCCGGCGTAGAAGCCGATGTGGTCCGTCAGCGCCGCGAAGGAGGGGACCAGGTCTTCGTAGCTGAAGGCGACGACCGGGCGCCGGTCCTCGCCCATCGCCAGGTTCCAGTAGCGGCTGAAGCCCTTGAACTCGCAGAAGGTGCGCTCGCCCTCGATGAGCTCGAGCTGCGCCATCTGCACGTCGGCCATGGGCAGGTACCAGACCGGGGGATGCGAGGTCTCCAGCACGCGGAGGCCCGAGCGCGTCTCGCCGAGCACGGTCTCACCCACGATCACCTTCAGGTGCCTGTCGGAGGCCTCGAGGCGGGGCGGGCGCGGGTAGTCCCAGCAGGATTCCTGGCCGGGACCGGGCGGATGCGGTGTCGGATGCGGGAGCACGCCGAGGCTCTGGGGCCGCGGCGTCCTTCCGGCTATCGTCCGCGCGTGGACCGCCTCGAGCGCCTCCTCGACCTCGTGCACGTGCTTCAGAGCGCGCGCGAGCCGTTGACCTTCGCCCAGCTGAAGGACCGCTTCGCCGATTACGCCGAAGGGCAGCCGGAGGCCGTTCGGCGCAAGTTCGAGCGCGACAAGGCCGAGCTCGCGCGCCTGGGCCTCGTGATCCGCTACCACGAGGAGGAGGAGACCCACGCGGGCTACCTCCTCGACGTCGCCGCGAGCTACCTGCCGAAGCTGACGCTTACGCCGGAGGAGCGGGGCCTGCTGGCCACGGCGGCGCGCGCGGCCCTCGCGGCGCCGAGCTTTCCCTATCGCGACGCGCTCCGCATGGCCCTGGCGAAGCTCGGTACGGCCGCCGACGCGGACGGGCTCGTGGCGCTCGGGCATCGTCCTCTCGACCCGGAAGGCGCCGGCGCGCCGGACCTCGTGGAGAAGCTCGGGCGAGCGCTCGCGGACCGGAAGCACGTCCGGCTGCGCTATCGGAAGCCCGGCGCGGCGGACGTCTCGGAGCGCCAGGTGGCGCCCTACGGCCTCTTCCTCCGGGCCGGCGCCTGGTACCTCGTGGCGCAGGATGGCCTCCGGGACGCGATCCGTATCTTTCGCGTGGCGCGCATCGAGGCGGCCGAGGTAAACGCGAAGCGGCCCGCCTCGCCGGACTACGCGCTCCCCGCGGACTTCGACCTCGAGGCCATCATGCACGCGAAGCCTCTCCACTACGCCGCGCATGGGGCCGTGACGGCCCAGGTGCGCGTCGATGAAGAGGTCGCGTTCCTGGCGGCGCGATGGTGGGGCAGCGCTCCCGACGACGGCGTGTTCACGGTGGAGACCACGAACCTGGACGCGCTCGTGGCTCAGGTGCTCGAGCTCGGGACCCGCGCCGAACTCCTGTCGCCGCCAGAAGGCCGCGCCGCGATGCGCCAGGCACTGACGACGCTCCGCCGCGGCCAGGAGCGCGCGACGTGAGTCAGCTCCCCGACGACATGGCGCGTTTCCTCTTCCTGGTGCCCTACGTCGCGGCCCGGCCCGCCGGCGTACCCCTGGACGAGCTGGCGGAGCTCCTGGGGCTGACGCCCGGCGCCACACGGCGGCTCCTCGAGCGCGTGGCCTTCGTGGGCGCCCCGGACGGTTCGCCGGACGAGATGGTGGACGTCGCCCTCCAAGGCGACCGGGTCCGCGTGACCCTCCCGCAGGGCTTCGAACGACCGCCGCGCTTTCGCGTGGAGGAGACGCTGGCGCTCCTGGCGGCGCTCGCTCCGCTCCGCGACGCCGGTCTGCCGACGCTTCGCGAGGACGCCGCGGCGCTCACGGCGCGGCTCCTCGAGCTCGCGAGCCAGCGGGCGAGCGCCCTCGGGACGGTGCTCACGGACGGCGTCCGCGTCGCCTCCGAAGGGCTCGAGGACCCGAGCCATCTTCAGGCCCTCGAGGTGGCCGTGAGCGAAGGGCTGCCCGTGACGGGCGAGTACTACACGGCGGGGCGCGACGCCCTGAGCGCGCGGCGCCTTCGGCCCGTGGGGCTGCTCCAGATTCGCGGTGCCTGGTACGCCGTCGATGCGGGGGGGAAGGTGTTCAAGGTCGAACGCTTCCGCGCGCTCGCGCTCGCGGAGCCCACCGCGGCGGACGCGGCGGCCCTCGAGGCGTCGGACGTCGACGTCGACGCCGCCCGGGCCCGCCTCGAGGAAGCACGCATCGACGCGCCCGCCGAAGCGTTGGTGGCCGCCGAAGTGGAAGTCTCAGGCGTGCGCCGCCCCTTCCCCACGGCCCGGCCGCCGGCGCTCCTGCGCTGGCTCCGGCGCCAGGGCGGCGCGGCCCGGCTCTTGGCCCCGGAGCCGCTCCGCAGAGGCTACGAGGACGAACTCGAATTCCTCAGCGAACGTTACGCCGATGACGTGGAACGAGCTCGTTAGGCTACGGCGTCGCCCGCACGCAACCCGCTGTAACGAGGGGAGGGTTGCCAACGGGTGGCCGTGTGCGACGCTCTCGATGAGGGAGTTGGAGCCTACGGTCGCTCGACAGGCGTCCGTAAAAGGACCCATGGGAGAAAGCATGCGACGGAAAATTTTCGCGGCGCTCCTCGTCGCCACTGCAGGGCTTGGTGCCTGCACCGGCGATATCGGAGACCCGCTCGTGCCAACGGTCGCGGGGGATGCCCCAAGCGCCACGATCGTCGACTTCACCTGCGGCGACCCCGCGCCCCTCATCGACGCCCCCCTGCGGCGCCTCTCGCGCCGCCAGCTCATAAACACGGTCGACACCGTGGTGCGGGAGATCCTGCCTGACGGCAACGCGGACGCGGTGCTGGCCGCCGTGGACGGACAGCTCGGAGCCATCCCTCGGGACCAGCGGCCGGTCGATTCCGAGCAGCAGACGGGCCAGCAGGCCTTCTACCGGGCGGACCAGAACGTCGGCTCTGCGGCCGTGGAAGCTCACTATGGGCTGGCATCGGCGCTCGGCGAGGCGATGGCCACGGACGCGATTCTGGCGGCCATGGGGCTTGGCTGCCTCACCGCGGAGGGTGCCGAGGACGGGGCCTGCATCGACGGGCTCGTCGACCTCCTTGGCCCGCTGACGCACCGGCGACCCCTGGGTGACGACGAGCGTGCGTTCTTTCGCAACGAGGTCTACCTCGCGGGTGACACGGTTAGCCGCGACGACGTGCGTGACGTGATCACGGTGCTTTTCGCCCAGCCGAACTTCCTGTTCCACGTGGAGTCCGAAGGCGAGCTGACCCCCTACGAGGCGGCCAACCGGCTCAGCTACCACCTTTGGGACTCGATGCCCGACGCGGAACTCTTGGCCACGGCGGAGTCCGGCGAGATCCTCACCTCGACGGGCTGGGAGGCCCAGGTGGAGCGCATCCTGGCGGATGACCGGGCGCGTGACGCCATCGACGGATTCCTCCGCGAGTGGTTCCGCTTCGACCAGCTCGACCTACCGAGCCAGGGAACCGGGCCCGACTACGAGGCCATCACGGCGGGCCTCGAGATCGATGGCAGCCTCGACCGGGCGGTAGTCGACGAGATCGTCGACCTCTTCATGCACGTGCTACGCACGGGCGGAAGTTTCGAGGACTTCTTCATGAGCGAGGTCACGACCACCTCGCATCCGGTGCTCGCGGGGATCTATGGCGTGGCCCCGGCGGCGCCTGGCGAGGTCGTGCCCGTGCCGCCGGAGCGACGCTCGATTCTGGCGCGCACGGGGCTTCTGCTCTCACGGGCGGAGATCGCGCTCCCGACGGTCAACTCCATCACGCACCCGATCCTGCGCGGGGTCTTCGTACGCCGACAGATCGCCTGCGACCTTCTTCCCAACGCACCGGCGGGCGCCATGGACGGGCTTCCGACGGTGGACCGCGCCGTGACCGGCTCCCGCCGCGCCACCGAGATCCTGACCAGCGCAGGCGCGTGCGCGAGCTGTCACACGGCCATCAACCCGACGGGCTTCGCCCTCGAGGCCTTCGACTCCATCGGTCAGCTCCGCGACGTGGAGCCGCTCTTCGACGGCGAAGGCAACGTGACCATGGAGCTGCCCATCGACGACGAGGTCGTGCTGCCCGAGAGCCCCTTGCCCATCACCGGTGCTGCGGCGATGGCAGAGGCTCTGATGACCTCGGAGAAAGCCGGAGCCTGCTTCACGCGCCACTACGTGCGCTTCTCGCTCGGTCGCACCGAGCGGTTGGACGAGGACGGCTGCCTCCTCGAGCGCGTCGACGACGCCGTCGACGAGGGCCGCCCGCTCAGTGAAGTGCTGAGCATCGTCCTCCTCGACCCCAACTTCCGCGTGCGGGGAGGCTGAAGCGATGACGGTACGCAAGTTTGGACGGCGGTGGATGCTGGTAGGCGGTGGCGCAGCCATCGCGATTCCCGCGCTGCCCAGCCTCTTCCCACGCGGCCACCGCGCGGCCGCGCAGGGCGTTGCAGCACCTCGCCGCATGGTCGTGTTCACGACCGAGCACGGCGGCATCTGGGCGCCTTCCATGTACCCCGACGAGAGCACGGCCTCGGAGACGGTGCCGCACCCGCTCCACACCACGCACGCCGGGCCGCTCCAGTCACGCGTCGAAGGCGGCGACCGGGTCATCTCCGACGTCCTCCGGGCGTCTTCGGACGTCCTGACGGAGTCCCTCGTCGGGAAGATGAACGTGTTGCGGGGCCTCGACGTGCCCTTCCACAGCGGTCACGCCCGGCACCTCCTGGGCAACTACGGCCGCATGTCGAACGACGGCGACGAGTTCGAGGAGAATCGCGAGACGGCGGACCAGGTCCTTGCCCGCACCAGTCTCTACGAGGGCACGCCGCGTCGGCGCTTCATGAACTTCGGCGGCCGCGGGCTCAGCATCGAGCTCGTCGACCCGGCCGCCGGCCCCGCCGGCGGCGTTCGCCCGGCCGAAGAGGTCGGCGCGCAGGCGATCTTCGACTCGGTCTACGTCGACGTCGAGCCGGACGGCGGCGGCGAGCCCGAGCGCCCGGCGCCCATCAATGCGGTCTTCGATAGCT
Organism: Myxococcota bacterium; assembly: GCA_039814655.1. Classification (GTDB taxonomy): domain Bacteria; phylum Myxococcota_A; class Polyangia; order Polyangiales; family Houyiibacteriaceae; genus CALCTH01. Next base: position 8,643 of record JBCCAW010000211.1, read on the forward strand.
ACCAGCGGCTTCACTCCGGGGCCTTCGGCGCCGGCGCGCGCCTGGGCGCGGCCGACCGGCGGCGGCTGACCCGCTACATGGACCGGCTCAACGACATCCGGGCCTCGCTGAGTTCGAGCGTGGGCCTGCAGTGCAGCGACGTCTCCGCACGGAACGACCTTCCGCGGGACGCCTACGCGTCGATGTACACGCCCGAAAACGCCCGGGCGATCAACGAGATCATCCTGGCCGGCTTCATGTGCGACTCGAGCCGGCTCGCGGTCGTTCGCGTCGACCACCCGTGGACCGACGCGATGGAGAGCGATGGCGGTTACCACGAGGTGGCCCACAACGCCGCGAGCCTCGACGGCAGGGCCGAGCGCCTCCACGACCTCCTCGTCCAGGGCAAGCGGAACTGGTTCGCTCAGGCCTTCATGGAGTTCGTCGGCCGCCTCGACGCGATCCCCGAGGGCGAGGGCACCATGCTCGACAACACCCTCGTCTGGTGGGGCCAGGAAGCGGGCCCGACGACGCACCACGGCGACA
>JBCCAW010000498.1:0-4563 GCA_039814655.1 Myxococcota bacterium
AGGCCGGAGCCAAGCTCGACCGCTACCTCCGGCTGATGAAGGAGCGCGGCGCCTCGGACCTTCATCTCTCTTCGGGCGTGGAGCCGCTGGCCCGCATCGACGGAAGCATGGTGGCCCTCGAGCCAGGCCACGCGCCCTTCGACCACGAGGCCCTCACGGCGCTTCTGACGGAGATCATGCCGGCCACGAACCGCAGCGAGTTCGAGGCCCTACGGGACACGGACTTCGCCTACGCCATCGAAGGGTTGGCGCGCTTTCGCGTCAACATCTTCATGGACCGGAAGGGCATTGGCGCCGTCATGCGCCAGATCCCCTTCGAGCTCCTGAGCGTGGATCAGATCGGGGTCCCCAAGAAGGTGCTCGACCTTTGCTACTTGACCAAGGGCCTGGTGCTCGTCACCGGTCCCACGGGCTCGGGCAAGTCGACGACGCTCGCGACGCTCATCGACTACATCAACCAAAACCGTACGGACCACATCATCACCATCGAGGACCCCATCGAGTTCGTGCATCCGAACAAGCGATGCCTGGTGAACCAGCGGGAGATCGGCACGCACACGGAAGGCTTCAAGGCCGCGCTCCGCGCCGCGCTCCGCGAGGACCCGGACATCGTGCTCGTTGGCGAGATGCGTGACCTCGAGACCATCTCCATCGCCATCGAGACCGCGGAGACGGGACACCTCGTCTTCGGCACGCTGCACACGACGAGCGCCCCGTCGACGGTGGACCGCATCATCGACCAGTTCCCGCCGGAGCAGCAGGAGCAGATCCGCGTGATGCTCTCCGAGTCCCTCCGCGGTGTCGTGGCGCAGGTGCTCTGCAAGAAAAAGGGCGGCGGCCGCGTGGCGGCCTACGAGGTGCTCATCGCGACCAGCGCCGTCGCGAACCTCATCCGCGAAGGCAAGACCTTCCAGCTGAAGTCGACCATGCAGACCGGCCGCCGGCTCGGCATGCAGACGATGAACGACCACCTCATGGAACACGTGAAGGCCGGCCTCGTCGAGGCGGAGGAGGCCTACATGAAGTCCAACGACAAGCAGCTCTTCAAGCAGCAGCTCAAGCAGGCGAACGTCCCTTTGAAGCTCGCCCACGAGGACGTGTAGCGCGCCGCTCCGCTCGCCTTCAGCCGAGGGACTCGCGAAGGTCGCTCACGTAAACGCGGTCGGCGCCGGGCTCCGCCACGAAGTGCTGAGGCCGGGACCGGTAGTCGTCCACGGAGGCCGGACGCTGATCGGGCCGGCGCCGAAAGACCCCGTAGACGGCCACGCGCTGCCCATCGACGAGGGCCCCTTCGTCGCAGCGGTAGCTCGCCGCCGGCTCTTCCGTGAGCCAGCTATCGAGGAGGCGCCGCACGGCCTTGGGCCCCCGGCGACGCTGGTTTTTCGTGTAGCGGGCGGCGGTGATGAGCTGGAGCGAGGTCTCCTCGCTGAGCGGGACGAAGACTTCGCCGGTGCCGTCGTCCAGGTAGAAGCCTCCGGCCTCGCGCCGGGTCCCGACGTCCCGCCACCAAAAGCGCCGCTTCTGCGCGATGCGGACCTCGTAGCCCGCGCAGGGGCGCCCGCTGACCGGTGCTCGGAGCGCCTTCGCCGGCAGGCGCAGCGTGCCGACGAGCTTCGCGGCCATGCCGTCTTCGAGCTCCTCGACGCGCACGGGGCGTGCCTGGAGAGGCCCGGCGCGTCGATAGGCCCGAAGGTCGGCCAAGAGGATCCCGAAACCTACGGCGATCCAGAACCCGATGAAGAGCAATCCGGCGGTCGCTGCCATACAAGAAGCCTAGGGGCACGCACCGGGAGCGTCACCACCCGAGGTGTCGAGGGCCCTCATCCCCGACGCTCGAAGCACCCTTCGGCGATGCGGAGCCGGCGGCGATGAGTCGCCGTGGCGTCGACGAAGGCCCGGGTGACCGGGTCGTGATAGCCGCTCGCGGTCCGAAGGGACCCGTCGAGGGCCTGGTAGTGACTGACGATGCGGCGCATCGCGAGCTCGCGGACGACCTTGCCGACCATGGACGCGAGGCCCACGGGGAGGTGCCGGTCGTCGGCCTTCACCTCGAAGCTCACCGTGCCGAGGGCCGGTACCCGGTAACGGCTGACCCCCCGTCCCTCGCGGAGCACCACGGCTTCCTGGAGGCGGTGAAAGCGCGGGACGTAGTGCCGGAGGCCCCCGATCATGCCGCAGCGCGCGTCCAGCGGTCCTCCAAGGGCAGCGCGCGCGTCGAGGAGCAGGCGCTCGAAGAGCCGCAGGTCGACGTCGAGCTTCCCGATGCCCTCGGCCATGGCCGCGTTGAGCGTTCCGGCGCAGGCCCACGTGGTGCGCACGCGTCGCACGCGCAGGGCCCGACCCTCGAGGCGCGCGAGCCTCGCCCGGCCCTCCTCCGCATCACCGCCGAAGGCAGGCAGCGCCAGCGGCGTCCAACACTGCGCGGTGCTGGTTCCGCCGGGGCAGGGCGCGCGGCGACCGGCGGCCCCGTCGAGGGAGAGGGCGTCGAGGAGCGCGTCTGCGTCACGGACCGGTCGCCCGAGCTCGCGCTCCGCGAGGGCCAGCGTGAGGCCCTCGAGCTCGGCCATGCGTCCGAAAGCACCGAAGCGCTTGCTGTCACCCACGCGAAGCGCGTTGCCGCGGCGCCGGAGGCGGCCAGGCTCGTAGCGGCGCAGCTCCAGGCTGACGGCGGTGGCGACGAGGGGCCCCAAGCGTGGGCCCATGCCGTTTTCGTCGACTCCCACGACCAGCATCGGAGGCGGCATAGCCGCCGGCGCGATGGCCCGCGATCCGCCACGGTGAGAAATACGAGAGACGCCTGGCCTTTACAGTCGCAGCGGACTATACTGGCCGGTGTGAACAATGGGTCCGAGCGCCCCCAGGCCCTGCTTTCCGGTCGCCCGCACCCCGTCGCCGCGGCGATCGAGGAGGCTCTCCAGGCCTTCGCCACGCGGCCCGTGAGCGACCGCATTCTGCGCCGGGCGCTCTCGAGCGCCGGTGTCTCCGAGGTCCCTCGGGGGGGCGCGCGGCTCCGTCGCTTCGTGGCCCATGATCTGCGGGCCGCGACGGCGGTCACCCTCGACGACGACACGGCCACGGCGGTAACGGCCTCGCTGGCGCCGCTCTTGGCGCGCTTTCCCGCCTTCACGCCGGTGGCGGGCACCCCCGTGCTCGAATCGGCACCGGGGCCGGACACGATGCCCGCGCCCACCTCGCCTCCGCCGGGCGTCCCCTACGAGGCGGAGTCGAGCTCCGTGCGTCGCGTCCCCGACGAGCGCCTGAAGCACGCCACTCCACGATCGACCCGGGACGTTCTCGTCGCCACGGGCGATGGCGAGCGCCTGAGCCGGCTGGCCCGGGCCCTTCCGGAGCAGGCCACCACGCTCTTCGTCGAGGACGTGGTCGCCCTGCTGGAGCTGCTTCAGCATCCGCGGCAGGCCGCGCCGGTGATCGTCCTCGACTGCCAGCGTCGCGCCATCCACCCGACGACCTTGGCGACGGTGGCTTCGGAGCTTCCGCCCGGTGCCCCCATCGTGCTCTGGGGCCTCGACGCCCGGGAGTGGGACGCGCTCTCCGCGCTCCTCGAGGACAGCTCGCGCTGGCATCACCTGGCCGCGGATGCCGACGCCTCTGCCGCGGCGGAGCGCATCGCCGCGCTCTGAGACGCGGCCGGTGGGCCGAGGAGCGCGCGCAGGAGCGCCGCGTCCGTGAGCCCGGGGCCCGCAAGCGCCGGCTTCTCGACGGCTTCCCGGAGCCAAGGCCAGCGCGGCCCGCGGTCGCGGCATCCCGTGGCGAGGCCCCGGGGGGTGCAGAAGACGCGCACGTGCACGTGGTCCGCGTGCGGGTTGCCGCGCGAGGGCTGGTGAAGGACCCAGCTCGCGCGGAAGATCGCGTCCCGGGACGTTTCATGCCGGGACGCCCAGCGGAGCAGCCGGGCCTTGAGTCCCCGGGATACGAAGAGCCACTGCACCGCGGCGGCATCGTCGAGGAGAAGCGAACGCACGAGCCACCAGTTCCGCGCGTCGTCGAAGAGACGCACGTCGCCACCGTGTTCTTCGGGCGCCACGCCGACGCCCTCTCGATCGAAGGCGACCCACCCGCGCGCTGGCACGGGGCGCCCAGCCAGGTCCGTCGCGTAGAAGAGCAGGTCCGCGTCGCGACCGTTGCGATGGCTCCCGTGCCGGGGATGGCGGCCGCCACGGGGCCAGGAGAGGTCGCCGATGCGGAGCGGCGCGCCACCGGGGTGCACGCGAGCCACGTCCGCAGCGGCCCGCTCGAGCGCGGACACGAGGCGGGGCGTTCCAAAGCGCGTCGACTCCCCGGGACGCGCGCGCTCGAAACCGGGACCTCGGTCCTGGAGCCGCGCCCCGTTCTCGAGCCAGCCGTCCGCCGTGTCGCCGCGGGACGCGACAACGGTCCCGGGAACCGCAGGCGCGCACGCGACGAGAAGGGTCAGGGCGGCGAGGGCCTTCACGGGGTGACGGTAGCGCGGCTCCTTGACGGGGGCCCCCGGCGCCGTAGGTTCGCGCCCTCCCGAGAGTACCGTGATCGACGACGACGGAGGAGATAGCGACCCGGTGGACC
>JBCCAW010000334.1:0-6583 GCA_039814655.1 Myxococcota bacterium
GTGGTGCCGAGGAGCCGGTCCATCAACCGGCCGCGCTGCTCGCCGTGGGGTCCGACGACCACCAGCGCGGCGTCCACGGCGTCGGCCACGTCCATGATGGCCTCGCAGGGGCGACCGGCCACGCGCTCCGTGCGCACGGGGATGCCGAAGGCGTCGCCGAGCTCCGCCGCCGCCGCGTCGAGCGCTTGCTGCGCCCGAGCCCGGCGCGCCTCGATGCGCTGCCGGTAGACCTCCGCCGCCGCGCGGAGCGAATCGTCGAGGCTCTCGAGGTCGTCGGTGGGCGCGTCCTGCACGTGCACGAGCAGCAGCGACCCGCCGCGCGCGGCAGCCAACGCCGCCGCGACGCGGGCCGCTTGCGTGCCCAAGGGGGTGAGGTCGGTCCCGCAGAGAATGGTCGGACGGGTCATGGCAGATCCCGGGGGTGAGGGTGGCTGGCCGCGATGCGCGGCGCGGGTTCAGAGGAAGGCAAGAGCAAGGGACGGGCCAGCCGAAAGCTGAGGCAACCCGGGGTGCCAGGCGCCACGGGCGCGCACCGACTGCACGGCGCCGCAGCGATTGCACGGCGCCGCCGCGGCTGCGCTCAGCGCTCCGACGTGCCGCCCGCTCCCGGGCCGAGGAAGGGCGCGCGGAGGGTCTTCGGGGGCTCGCCCTCGGTGCGGACCTGGAGACGAATCTCGAGACCTTCCGTGGAGACCGCTTCCGGCACGCGCGCGAGCAAAGGCACGTGCATGGATTGGCCGGCAGGCAGCGTGACCTCCGGCATGGGCAGCACGAGCGCCGCGCCGTCCTCGGCCACGAGCGTGAAGGTGCGCGGCGCGTCGGCCTTGTTCACGACGTGCACCTGCACCGTGTTCTGGACCACGCCGTCGCGGACCACGAAGGGCACCCCACCCGGCGGGCGGAGCAGGTTCGCCTCGTAGACGTCGTGGCTCTGGAGCGCCACGGTCATGCCGATGGCCCAGGCCGTGAGCACGCCGAGGTAGAGGCCCAGGCGCGGGCGGAGCAGGCCCTTTTTCGCGCTCCCTTCGAGGCCGTTGAGCGAATCGTAGCGGACCAGGCCTCGGGGCTTGCCGATCTTGTCCATCACCGTGTCGCAGGCGTCGATGCAGGCGAAGCAGCCCACGCACTCGAGCTGAAGCCCATTGCGAATGTCGATGCCCGTGGGGCAGACGTGCACGCAGCGACCGCAATCGATGCAGTCGCCTTTGGGCGCCGCGTCCTTGCTCTGCTTGCGCTTCTTTCCCCGCGGCTCACCGCGAAGGGCGTCGTAGCCGACCACCAGCGTGTCCCGGTCCGTCATGGTCGACTGCAGCCGGCCGTAGGGGCAGATGATCATGCAGAGCTGCTCGCGAAACCAGGCGAAGTTGCCGTAGAGCACGACGCTCATCACGAACATCCAGGCGAAAGCCTCCGGGTGCGCGCTCGGCGAGTTGCCGATCATCTCCATGAGACTCGGCAGCGAGACGAAATAGCTCAGGAAGAAGTGGCTCATGAAGATGGCCAGCAGCGCGAAGCTCAGGTGCTTGGCTGTCTTCCGAAGCACCTTATCCCGGGTCCAGGGACCCGCGTTGCGCTTCAGGCGCTGCGCGCGCGGGCCCTCGACGAAGCGCTCCACGCGCCGGTAGACGCCCTCGAGGAAGACCGTCTGTGGGCAGGCGTAGCCGCACCAGACGCGGCCAAACATGGTGGTCAGGACGATGAGCACGAAGGCGAGGCCCGTCAGTAGAAAGAAGACGAGCCAGAAGTCCTGGGCGTTGAAGGCCGCACCAAAGAGGTAAAAGCGCCGGCTCACGACGTCGAGAAAGACGGCCGGACGCCCGCCGATCTGGATGAAGGGCAGCGCCAGGTAGACGACGATGAGCACGGCAAAGACGACGTAGCGGCTGCGCGTGAAACGGCCGGAGACGTCCGCGGGATGAACATGGTTCCGTGAGCCGTCCTTGTTGATGGAACTCCGAATTTCGTCGTCTTGAAGGACCGGAAGGGAACGCTGCATCGTGGTTCTCTCGTGAAAGGTGACTCCCGCTGAGAGGCGGGCGCGAAGACGCTCGGAGCGGCGTTCAGGCGCCGGAGCGGTCGGACGCCAGCGTCTCGGCCTGGGCCGTCTCGCCCTCGTCGCTGGGCGCCGCCGTCTCGTCCGCCTCGGCCTCGGCGGGCTCCCCGTCCGGGTCGTAGAGCTCGCCCTGTGGCTCCTTGCCTTCGACGTTCGTGTCCCGGATGGAGACGAGGTAGGCCGTGAGCTGCTGGATGGAGGTCGCGCCGAGCGTCGGGCCCCAGGCCGGCATGCCGTTCGCCAGCACCCCGTCGCGAATGGTGTCGTGGATGGCCAGGATGCCGCCGCCGTGCAGCCAGTAGCCGTCCGTGAGGTTCGGGCCGATGTTGCCCGCCGCGTTGGCCTCGTGGCAGGCGACGCAGTGCGTGGCGAAGAGCGTCTGTCCTTCGGCCATGGCCGCGGGGTCCGCCGCGATGGTCGCGAGCAGCTCCTCGCTCACCTCACCACCCGCGGAGCGCTCCTGGAGCGCCATGGTGTAGGCCTCGCCGGGGAGCGGGCTGACCTCGAACTCGTGGTAGTTGAACCAATAGACCACGGCGAAGGCGATGGCGCCGTAGAAGGTCCAGAGCCACCAGAGCGGGAGCGCGTTGTCCGCCTCTTCGATGCCGTCGTAGACGTGGATGATCTCGCCCTGAATGGCGTCGACTCGCTTCTCCTTCGGTTCAGCCATGGGCGGCCTCCTTTCCGTCCTTCACCTGCGCGTGCGATGCGGCCTCGGCGTCGTCGCCGAAGACCAGGTTGGCGTGGTGACCTGCGTCGCCCCGAGACATGCGGGACGTGCGCGCCACGATGGCCAGGAAAGCGCCGACGAAGAGCACCAGGGCCACGATGGGGAGGAGCAGCATGGGGCTGCTCGCAAAGAAATCCTTGGCAAGCCAACCGGTCATTCGTTCGCTCCTTGCGCGCCCTCGAGCTGGGCCACCTCGGCGCCGCCGCTGGCCGGTGCCGAGGGCGTGGGCACGTGGCCGATGCGCTGCAGGTAGCCGATGAGCGCCACGAGCTGGCTGTTCGGGCGGATGTCGCAGTTCGCGGAATCCTCGCCCTCGGCGCAGACCTTCACGCCGCCTTCGGCGACGAGCTCATCCACGATGCCCTGCGCCTGCGTCCGAGCGGACGCGCTGGCTTCGGCGATCTGCGCGGGCTCGTAGGGCACGCCGACGGCGCGCATCGCGCGAAGCTTCGCGTCTGTGCTGTCGAAGTCCACCTCGTCGTAGGAGAGGTGCGAGTAGGGCGGCATGTTCGAGCCCGGCGAGATCTCTCGCGGGTTGCGCATGTGCCGGTAGTGCCAAACGTTGGAGTACTTGCCCCCAAGGCGGGCGAGGTCCGGACCGATGCGCCGCGAGCCCCACTGGAAGGGGTGGTCGAAGATGCTGTCGTCCGGCGCGGAGACCTGCCCGTAGCGGGCGCTCTCCCAGGTGAAGGGCCGGATCATCTGGGAGTGGCAGGTGTAACAGCCCTCCTGGATGTACACGTCCCGCCCCTCGACCTCGAGGGCCGTGTAGGGCACGTTGTTCGTGGCGGCGATTTGCTCCGGAACGGCCACGAGCGTCGGGACGATCTCGGCGACGCCGCCGATGAGCACGCTGACCACGGTGAGCACCGTGAAGAGCAGCGCCTTGCCCTCGAGCACCTTGTGCCAGGTGGGCTTGCCGGGCTTCTGCTTCCGCGTCTGCATGAAGACGATGGCGCCGAAGCCGACGAAGAAGGCCACGGCCACGAAGACCGTGCTCGCCACCTCGTTCGTGATGGCGACCATGGCGAGGAGCGCGAGAACCACGACCGAAACGATGGTGGGGGCGCCGAAGACGATCTCCTTCCAGCTGCCCTCTTCTGCGAGCTTGGTCTCGGCAGCGACCTCGTCGGTGCCGTTCACGGCCCGGCCGGAGCGCGCAGTCATCACGAGGTTCCAGGTCATCAGGACGAAGCCCGCGAGGTACATCGTTCCGCCGACGAGACGCATCCAGTACATGGGCCGGATGGCGATGAGCGTCTCGACGAAGCTCGGGTAGAGCAGGCCGCCGTCGACGTTCTCCGCGCGCCACATGAGGCCCTGGGTCACGCCCGCGACCCACATGGCCGCGACGTAGAGGACGATGCCGAGGGTGCCGATCCAGAAGTGGAAGTTGGCGGCCTTGACGCTATGCAGCTTCGTCCCGTAGAGCCGGGGAATCAGCCAGTAGAACATGCCCGCGGCCATGAAGCCGTTCCATCCTAGGGCGCCGTTGTGCACGTGACCGATGATCCAGTCCGTGTAGTGAGCCAGGCCGCTGACGCTCTTGATGGACAGGAGCGGGCCCTCGAAGGTGCTCATGCCGTAGCAGGTGACGCCTACGGCAAAGAGCTTGAGAACCGGGTCACTGCGCAGCCGGTCCCAAGCGCCGCGAAGCGTGAGAAGCCCGTTGAGCATGCCGCCCCAGCTCGGCGCCCAGAGCATGAGGGAGAAGATCATCCCGAGGCTCTGCGCCCAGTCCGGAAGCGCCGTGTAGAGCAGGTGGTGTGGACCGGCCCAGATGTAGATGAAGACCAGGGACCAAAAGTGAATGATCGACAGCCGGTACGAGAACACCGGCCGCTGCGCCGCCTTCGGGACGAAGTAGTACATGATCCCGAGAATCGGCGTGGTGAGGAAGAAGGCGACGGCATTGTGGCCGTACCACCACTGCACGAGCGCGTCCTGCACGCCGCCGAAGGCCGAGTAGCTCTTCATGGACCCGGCGAGAACGGGCATCGCCAGGTTGTTCACGACGTAAAGAATCGTGATGGTCACGATGGTCGCGATGTAGAACCAGAGAGCGACGTAGAGGTGCTTCTCACGCCGCTTGGCCAACGTGATGAAGAAGTTGGCGCCGAAGACGAGCCAGATTACGGCGACGGCGATGTCGATGGGCCACTCGAGCTCTGCGTACTCTTTGCCCTGCGTGAAGCCGAGCGGAAGGGAGATGGCGGCGGCGGCGATGATCGCCTGCCAGCCCCAGAAATGAATGTTGGAGAGCGTGTCGCTCGCCATGCGTGATTTCGTCAGCCGCTGCGTCGAATAGTAGACGCCTGCAAAGAGCATGTTCCCGACGAAGGCGAAGATGACCGCGTTCGTATGGAGGGGACGAAGACGTCCAAAGGTGAGGTAAGGCTCGAGGTTCGCCGGCCAAAAGGCGAGCTGGAGCGCTACGATGACGCCGACGAGCATGCCGACGATGCCGAAGACGACGGACGCCCAGATGAACTGGCGAACGATCCGGTCGTTGTAAGTGATCTGTTGGGTTTCCATCACGCTTCCCGAGGCTGCGAGCGTCATTGTCCGGGGCACGACCGGCAGTCCAAGGCCGCACCGTCTGCGCCGTCTTCGCGGCGCCATCCCTCCGGGCTAATCCAAGGCCCGTGCCAAGGCCGCGGCCTGGCGGAGGCCCCCGGAAACGTGGGCTTTTCAGCCCTCGGCGCCGGGGCCCTGGTCCCCGTCCCGAAGCGGGGACGCAGGGCCTGCGTCGGCCGGCGCACTGCCTGCGTCGTCGCGCAGGGGCAGGAGCGCGAGCTGGTCCGCCTGGTCGAAGCTTCGGGCGCGCACGGTGAACGCGAAGAGCAAGACGCCGAGGGCCACGAGGCCGGCGCTGACGAAGAGGGTGAGGAAGAGGGCGTCCATGGGAAATCCAGCGGTGCGGGAGGGGAGCGCGCGACGCTCAGGCGAGCGCCGGTACGGCCGCCCGGGGCCGCGCGCGGGGCGACGGGCGATGAAGGCCCAGGGCGAGGAGCACGCCGGCGACGGTGCCGAGGGAGCTCGCGGGCATGAGCAGCGCGGCGATCCACGGCTCCATGTGCCCGGCATACGCGAGGGCCACGGCGCCGAGGTTGTAGGCGATGGCGAAGACCAGCACGCGGCGTACGACCACGTGCAGCCGCTCCGCCGTGGCGAGCGCGTCCGCGATGGGCCCGAGCCCCGGCGTCGTGAAGTAGAAGTCGCATTTCGACGCGAGGAAGGGCCGGTCGATGGCCGGGGTGCCGCTCACGCCGGCCTCGTTCGCCGCGAGGCTGTCGTTGAGGCCATCGCCGATCATCATCGTCCGGGCGGGATCGTGCGCCGCGAGGAACGCGGCCTTGGCCTCCGGGTCCCGGCCGCCGAGGGCGCGCTCCTTGGGAATGCCCACGGCCTCGGCCAGCGCGCGGACCCGGGCCGGCGCGTCGCCGCTGAGCACCCAGAGCTCGTGGTCTTCCGCGAGCTGCGCGAGCTCCTCGCGCGCGTCCGGGCGCAGCGTCTCCTCCGTGCGAAGCGCCGCGCGAAGCACGCCGTCGACGGCGTAGGCCAGATCCGGAGCGTCCGCTCCCGCGCCGCTCCCGACCGCGCCGGCCCCGATCCATGCCGGCGCGCCGAGGCGGTGCGTGCGGCCCGCCGCGTCCACGAGGGAGACGCCTCGGCCCGGGCATTCGCTCACGGCGCCCGGCGCCGGGCGCACGGGAAGCCCCAGCGCTTCCCCGAGTGGTCGCTACCAGAGATTTACTCTATACACCTACTGCTCCTAGTGTCGCAACTGCTTAAAGCCA
>JBCCAW010000350.1:0-6291 GCA_039814655.1 Myxococcota bacterium
CAGCTTCCACCCGGCCGCCCCAAGGGCGGGTCATCGTGCTCGCGGAAGACGACGCCGCCGTGCGGCGCATGCTCGTGGCCATGCTCGAAGACCTGGGACAGATCATCGCCTGCGAGGACGGCGAGGACGCGCTGGTGCGCATCGCCGCACTCCCGCAGCCCCCGGACCTCGTGCTGACGGACCTCATGATGCCCAAGATGGACGGCCTCCAGCTCGTGAAGCGGCTCAAGGCAGACGCGAGCCTCCAGCACGTCCCGGTCATCATGCTCACGGCCAAGGGCCGGGCCCCGGACATGGTCGCCGGCATCAATGCGGGCGCGCGCCACTACCTCACGAAGCCCTTCAAACGTGACGAGCTCCGAACCAAGGTCCGCCGAGTCCTCCGCGTCGCCTAGGCCTGCGCTGCTCCGGGACGTCGCGCTGGCGGCCTGCGCCGGCGCGATGCAGTTCCTCGGCTTCGCCGGTTTCGACGTCTGGCCCTTCGCCTTCGTCTGCTTCGTGCCGCCGCTCTGGCTGCTGGAGCGCGCGCCGGCGATGAGCGCGCGGCGCACGGCGCTACTCGGCCTGGTGCACGGCTACTCGGCCTACGCCGGTGGCTACTACTGGATGGTCACGACCCTCGACGCCTTCTCCGGCTACGGCACGGCGGCAGCGACGGTCTTCGCGTCGATCTTCTGGCTCTACCAGGCGCTGCAGCACGTCGCTTTCTACCTGCTCGTGCGACGCGGCCGGATGCGCGGCTGGCCCCTCGCGGTGCTGGCCGTGGCGGCGCTGCTCACCGTGGAGCACGGCTTTCCGACGCTCTTCCCCAGCTATCTCGCCTCGGGCTTTCACGAGGTCACGCCGTTCATTCAGAGCGCGGATCTCGGCGGGGCCATGCTCGTGAGCGCCGTCGTGATGGGCGTGAACGTGGGTCTCCATCACGCGCTCTTCCGCCCCGGGAAGACGCGGCTGAGGCCCCTCGCCGCCGCCGTGGCCGTGGCCGCGCTCAACGTCGCCTACGGCCTCTACCGCGTCGCCGACGTCGACGGCCGCGCCGCCGTTGCGCCGCAGCTCGAGGTGGGCATGGTGCAGTCGAGCTTGCCCATGGATCTGAAGCGCCATGAGCCCCTCGAAGGGTACCGGCGCCACGTGGAGGGGTCCCTCCGCCTCGAAGACGCGCGGCCCGATCTCGACCTCATCGTCTGGCCCGAGAGCGGCTACAACTTCTTCCTGCCGAGCGACGCCTCGAACTTGCGCGGCCGCGTGATGGGCAGCCTGCGCGGGCGCCGCGCCATCGCCACGCCCATGCTCTTCGGCGGCCTGGCCCGGCGACCGGGCGAGGCCGGCGAAGACGCGCTCTTCAACACCGCCTACCTCATCGACGAAGACGGCGATCGCCTCGGCACCTACGACAAGACCTACCTGCTCGCCTTCGGCGAGTTCATGCCCCTCGGCGACACCTTCCCCATTCTCTACGAGTGGTCGCCGAACACGGGCCACTTCACTCCCGGGGATCACGTGCGGCCGCTGGTGCTGCCCGTGGAGGGCCGGGAGGTCCGCATCGGCACGCTGATTTGCTACGAGGACGTGCTGCCGGGCTTCACGCGGCGCGTGGTGCGCGAGGGTGACCCGCACCTGCTCGTGAACATCACGAACGACACGTGGTTCGGCGACACGCTCGAGCCCTGGATTCACCTGGCCCTCGCGAAGTTCCGGGCCGTGGAGCATCACCGGGCGCTGGCGCGCTCGACGAACAGCGGCGTGACGGCCTTCGTGGACCCGGTGGGGCGCACGCTGGAGACGCTCTCCTTTGGGGAGATCGACGAGATCGCCACGGAGCTCCCGCTGCTCACGGGCACCACGGTCTACGCGGTGGTGGGCGACTGGCCTGGCTGGATGGGCCTGGGCCTGACCTTCTGGCTGGTGCTCGTGGGGCGCCGGCGTGACGACGAGGGGCCCGCCTCAGGAGAGGTCGAAGCGTAGACCGACGGCGCTGTAGGGGTTGCCAAGGCGAATCTCGAGGGCCGCGCGGTCGGAGAAGCGCCACACGGCCCCCGCCGCGGCCGCGATCCAGCCGCCCACGTCGATGCCCTCGCCGTCCTGAAGCAACCCCGGGCCCAAGTACACGTTGAGGCCGAGCTCCGCGTAGGCGGACCAGCGCCGGGGGAAGTAGAACTCCCAGTGGACCGTGAGCGGAACGCCCACGCCGAGGCCCACGTCGTTCTGCCCGTCCCCGTCGCGGTAGCGCGCGTAGTAGAGGTCCGCCCCGACGCTCAGGAAGACGGCGTTGTTCAGCGTCGCGATGAAGCCGTTGTCGACGAGGGGGATGCCGAGGCGCGCGCCGGCCGCAAGGCCCGGGCCGAAGTGGCTGATCCCCACGTGCGCGCCGAGATGCCAGGGGCGCGCACCGGTGAAGGGATCGTCGACGTAGAAGGGCTCCTCGGCCGGGGCCTCGGAAGCGGCCGGCGCGGTGCTCTCGGACGGGGCCTGCGCGGCGAGGGGTGACGCGAAGGCGAGCGCGAGCAGGAGATCAATCGCTCTTCGGGAGGTCCTGCGCCCGCGCTTGCCGGAGGGCCCGGGCGGCGTCGGCCACGTCGTCCATGCAGGGGTCGCAGCCGGAGCCGCAGCAGCCGGGCCAGCGAGCCTCGGGGCGCTCGAGAAACGAGAGCACGAGGAATCGGTCATCGCCGCGGATGCGGAAGCGGGCGCAGATCGCGTCGAGGTGTGCGTCATCGGCCAAGGGGTCGACCGTGGCTTCGGCCGGCCGTGGGGGCAAGCGGCGCTCGGACTCAGAGGCCGCGCTCGCGGCCGGCGCCCTCTTCCGCGGCCGTGACGGTCTCCAGCTCGGCGTCGCCCTGCACGTCGACGCGCGCCCTCGGCGGCGCGGCGCCCTCGGGGCCCGGGGTGTTGTCGAGCTCGACGAGCGTGCCGTAGGCGCCGGCGATGGCGGCTACGGTGGTCAGGGGGATCTCGGTCCAGGGCGTGCCGGCGAGCACCGCGGGCGCGTTGGCCGCCGCGGGGATGTCGAGGGGCAGCCCGACAGCGCCGTAGTTCATGCCGAGCCAGTAGGCGAGCGCGCCCAGACCGGCGCCGAAGGCGGCCTTCAGCCCCGCTTCGATCTGGCCCCCGGGGGCCCAGGGAGGCTTGCCCGTGAACACCCCCGCGATGGCGCCCGCGCCGGCCGCGAGAGCAAAGCCGAGCGCGCCGGTGGCGACGGTCCAGCCGAGACCGAAGTGGAGGCCGGCGCCGACGGCGCCTCCGATGACGAGGCCCTTGATCAGACCGAGCCCGAGTCGTTTGAGCATGCGTTCTCCAGGTACGCCCGAGGGGGCCTGGGGATTTCCGAGGTCCCGAACGATAGCAAGGCTCCGAACCCTCCGCCGCCAAGGCCCCACACCCCGAAAGGGGACGGACCCGACAAACCGAACTAACGCCCCACGAAACCTCAACGATTTCGTGGGGCGTTAGTTCGGTTAGTCGGGTCCGTCCCCTAGAGGCGGCTCTCGAGCAGGAGCACGCCCTGGAGGTAGCCGCCGAGCATGGCGCAGGTGTAGCCACCGCCGGGGAACTGCCAGGCGCCGGCGAAGTGCAGGTTCTTCAGCGACGAGCGCACGCGGAAGTAGCGCCGTAGCAAGGACTGGCGCTCCGACTGGACGAAGCCGCCGATGGATCCCGCGGTGTTGAGCGTGTAGCGGCGCACGGTGCGCGGCGTGCCGAGCTCGGCGAACTCCACCTGTTGCCGGCTGCCCGGGACGAGGGCCTCGACGCGGTCCAGGAGCACGTCCGTCACCTGGGCCTTCTTGGCCGCGTATTCCGCGTCCGAGAGGCCCTCCCAGGCGTCCATGTAATCGATGGCGCAGACCGCGGCGAGGCTCTTGCCCTCCGGCGCGAGCCCCGAGTCGAGCTGGCTGTAGTCCGTGAAGCCGAGCGTGCGTTGGGCCCAGGGGCCGCGGGCGTTCGGCGCGACGTCCCGCAGCGTCCGCACGCTTGGGTCGAAGAGCATGGTGGTGTAGTGCCGGTTGCCGAGCTCCCGGAGCGGCGTGCGGAACCCGACGTGCAGCACGCTCACCGAGCTCGCCACCTTCATGGTCCCGACGCGGCGGCGAAGCCCTCGGTCCGCGTCCGGCGCAAGCAGCTCGTCGAGCACCTGGGGCACGGCCGCGTTGGCGAGCACCTGACGCCCTTCGACTCGCCCGGTCTCCCGCCGGGCCTCGCTGCCGTGCTCGAACTCGACGGCGCAGACCCGGCCCCGCTCCGTGTGTAGCCGCGTGACACGATGGCGGAGGCGCACCTCACCGCCGTGGGCCTCGATCACGTCCCGGAGCCGGTTCGAGAGGCGCTGCGATCCGCCCTTCAGGTAGCAGGCGCCGGCCTCGAGAAAGGCCGCTTGGGCGACGCCGAAGAACTTGGCGGAGATCGTGTAGGGATCGTCGTGAAAGAAGGCGAGGTCGCCGCTCAAGGCGAGCTTGAGCTCCTCGGCCCGAAAGTGCTGGTCGAGGTACCGGCCGAGGCTCCCGCGCATGGCGAAGAGAAAGTTCGGGTAGAGGAAGGGAAAAATCGGGATGCGCCGAGAGACGGCCTTCGGCGAGTAGGGAAAGCTCGAGAGCTCGCGGCGCACCTTGGACATGCGCCGGAGCACTTGGCCGATGGCGCGACGGTCCTCGGGGTAGCGCTCCGAAAGCCTCTCGATGGCCGCCTCGAGGCCGAAGGGAATCTCGACGTCCCGGTCGCCGTAGGCGAAGCGATAGAGCGACCGAGGGACCGGGACGAACTCGAGATCGTCCCACACGCCGAGGTCCCGGAGAATGGGGCCCTTGCAGTCGAGGTCGTCGAAGCCATCGACCATGTGCAGCGAGACCTCGACCTCGTAGCGCTTGCGCCGGTAGGTCGTGGCGCAGCCGCCGGGACGCGCGTGCTTCTCGAGCACGCAGACACGCTGCCCCTCTTTGGCGAGCTTGGCGCCGGCGGTCAGCCCCGCGAGGCCGGCGCCGACGATGACCACGTCGTACACGTCGCTGGGACCTACCCCCGGGGCGGGCGCGTCGCCACTCAGCGTGTGAGTCGCTCGAAGGCCGTGCCGGTCCAGCGGTAGAGGTCGAGGGCACGGAGCTCGCCGTTGTCGCCGCCGATCTCGGTGATGCGCATCACCCGGGGTCCGGCGGCGGTCACCGAGACCTGGACCACCAGGTCGACGCTCCGAGCCACGAGGGCGCGCGCGGCGTCGTCGGCCAAGCCACCGAGCTTGGCCTGGAGGCGAAGCGAGGCCGTCGCGTCGTCGTCGGCCGCGGCGTGCACGCCCATGAGCACGCCTTCGCCGCGGGTGGCGAGGGCGAGCAGGGCGCCGTGGCCATCGCCGGCGCCCACGCCGTCGACCACGAGGCGATCGGCGCGGAGCTGCAGCGCCTCACGGAGCACGGAGGCGAAGGGCCCATCGCCCACGCTGAGCCGCAGCACGTGATCGCGGCGAACGGCGACGTCGGGCGTGGGCGCGACGACGACCATGCGCTCTTCGGCCTTGGCGCGGCTCGCCAGCGCCCCGAGCAGGGTCGTCACGGCGCTTCCAGAGGGCCCGAGCACGACGACGTTGCGCCGGGATTCGACGGCGGCCTCGAGGAGGTCGGCCATCTCGATGTCGAGCATGCCCTGGTCCACGAGGCCCTCGAGGCGCGGCCCCTGCGCCTGCCGACGCACCTCGATGAAAGGCCCGCCCACGGCCAGCGGCGCCTGGACCACGGTGACCTGCCCGCCCTCCGGGAGAAAGCCCTTGAGCACGGGCCGCTCGAGGTCCGTCGCGCCGCCGCGCGCCGCGAGCCTTCGCGCCAGGATGGTGAGCATCGCCGAGGAGGAGACGGAGAGATCGGTCTCCGCGAGGCCCTGGCCTTCGTCGACGAGGACCGTCTCCGGGCCTTCGACGACGAGCTCGCGCACGCCGGCGCGGGCAAGCACGCTCTCGAGCGCGCCGAGGCCCACGGCTTCCCGAAGCGCCTGTGCCGCGAGGGCATCCTGGGGCGCGTCGAGGCTGCCTTCGGCGACGAGCTCCCCCATGATCTGGTCGATGAGTTGCTTGGCCTGCGCCCAGCGCGCCGTGTCGTCGAGGCCCGCGGCGCTCGTGTCCGTGAGGGCGAAGCGCGCTCCAAGACGGCCCATGATGGCGGCGAGTCCGCCCTCGCTCGTGGCGGCGGGGGCCGGGGGACGGAGGGGAGACGGCGAAGGAGCCGGGGCCCGTGGCGCGGCTTGCGGCGGCGCGGCTTGCGGCGGCGCGGCTTGCGGCGGCGCCGGGCGCACGGAGGGTGCGGGCGCGGGGCGCGG
>JBCCAW010000697.1:0-2835 GCA_039814655.1 Myxococcota bacterium
CCGCGGTCACGAGCACGGTCCAGCCGGCGTCAATGGCATGCAGGAGCACCTCGGGCAGCCGTCCCCCAACCGTCGACCAGCGCCAGGCTGGAAACGGGGTCGTCTCGTGGCTCGCGAGTGCGTCGTCCACCCCATTGAAGACCGCGGCGACGAGGTCGAGACACGGGTCATCGAGGGTGTCGAGTACGTCGCGGCCGTTCACGCCGACCTCGTCCTTGAGGAGGAGCCGACGCGGGATGTCGCCGAGGGTGACGTTCTCCTTGAAGGCACGGTGGTCCGCGGCCGCATTGGCGGCGACGGCGTCGCGCTCGTCGAGGATGGGGTTCTTGGGGATCTCGCCCGCGAAGAGGGCGCGGCGGGCGTGCACCGTCAGCGTGGGTACAGGCGACACGCCGACCAGGAACGGACCGGTGGCGCGGAGGTCGTCGCCCACCGCCCCGCTCACCGAAGGGAGCCCGAGGCCGAGTGGGGCGCTATCGGTCCATCCCCGGAGGAGCTCGATGAAGGTCGACAGGTCGCAGCCGTCCAGCACGACCAGGAAGACGCGCTGTCCGCCCTCGACCACAGGGCGCACCAGAAGCCGGCTGACGTCCGCCAGGGAGATCGGAGCGCGGCGGTCTCGGGCGTTGTACAGCGCCGCCTCCTCGGCCACGAGGCGCTGCGCAAAGGCCTCGTTCCAGGCGTCGCGGCGCTCGAGGTAGCGGGCGGCGACCCGGTCCGCGAAGAGGGCCAGGTCGGCGGAGACCTCGGCGCGCAGCCGGCGCAGGTCACGGGCCAAAAGGTCTGCCCAAGCGCCGTCGTCCTTGACGTGCTGCAGCCACTCCGCCGCGGAAGCGTCGGCCTCGGGTGCTCTCGCGGCGTCGAACCGCACGAGGCGCCCGCACACGTCCACGAGCTGGATCCCAGCGTGGTGGGTCTCGCGGTGCAGGTTGCGGCGCAACGCATCGATCAGCTCGGCGCTCGGAGCCGCTCCAGCTGCGCACTGCTTGAGCAGGCCCACGAGGGCAGTCTCGAGCGCGCCCTCAAGGAGAGGGAAGCGGACAGCGTCGATAGCGGAGGCACGGAGACGGTGAAAGCGAGACTGCGCCTCCTCGAGGCCTTTCTTCGCGTCAGACGAGAGCTTTCGGAGACCCGCGGCCCGGACCGCGCGCTCAACAAGGGTGCGGAGCCGCCCCCAAGAGCGATCGTCGTCCAGCTCGATGAAGGCCCGCGCGGCTCTGCGGCCCTCGGATGTCGCGGCCAACGCGCCGGCGGCGACCAGGCGGCGCAGCCCATCGGACTCCAGGGCAGTGCTGAGCCACTCTCCCTCTTGGCCGAACGTCCGCTGAAGCTGCTCGGCCAACAGCGTCGTCAGATCCGACTCCGGAATCGGCTCCGTGAGCCAGCGCGCGAGTAGAGCCTCGGGGGCGTGCCGCTCGAGCTTGTGTTCGAAGCCGAGCGCGGCCGCGAGCAGCACGCTGCGCACCTCGTCCTCGGTGACGGTGGTCTTGCTCGGGCCGAGGGTCCAAGCCCCACTCGAACGCGCGAGGACCTCGGGCGCCTTCAGGATCGCGTCGGCGAGCACCTCGTCACGGATGCGCACGGAGAAGCGTTGGGAAGCGGCGGCCACTAGGTCCTGCGCCTCTACCGCGAGGACGCGACGTCGGTAGGCGCGCTCGTTCAGGTCGAGGGCGGGCTCGTAGCCTGCGGGCAACACCGCGATAACGGGGGCGCCATCGAGCAGGGCCCGCCGGAGAGACAGCTCGCCGAAGACCGACACCACCCGCCAGGTCCGTCCGCCATGCGGGGAACTCTGCGGCATGGGCTCGAGCGCGTGATGGGCGCGCACATGGATGAGGTCGCACCGGTCAGGGATCGAGCCGTCCTGCTCGTGCCGCTTGAGCATCCAGCGGAGGACCTGGTCCGAGAAGCTCATGAGCTCCGCTTTCGGACCACGAACTGGATCTCAACTGACTCGTCGTCCGCGAACCTCTCGAGCTCCTCGGCGAGCAGTTCCGCTGCGCTGCGCTTGGCCTCGGCGACGGTTACCTGGTGTACCTTGGCATTCTCCAGGAGCTTCACGCGTTCCTGCTGAGCGGCGAGCTCGGCGCGCTCCCTATCGAGCTGCTCCTGCTTCGCCTTCAGCTCGGCCTCGCGCTTCGCGCGCTCCTCGGCCTCTTCTTTCAGCCGTTCCTGTCGCTTCTTCTCCTCGTCGGGGTCCGGTTCTGGACTTCGCCGCTTCAGTATCTCCTGGAAGGTGCTACGCGCGAGGTCGGGCCAAGTGCTCGCCAGATCAGAGAGACTTGAGGTCGTCGGCGCCTTGAGGCGGTTGCGAAGCGCGAGCACGACGTCATGCCGTTCCTTCTCTGTGCCGTGCGCCTCCACCTGCTCGAAGGCGAGTCTCTGACCATCGAAGCGTTCGAGGGCCTGGGCCTCCTTCTCGAGCTTCGACAGGAGTAAGCCGAAGCTCTTCACCACCTCGACATCGGCCCCCACCCCGGCGAGCGCCTCGACCCGGTCGAAGGCCGACTTGCGATCGCTCAGCTCAATCAACTGCGCCTCGAGAGCGGCGAGCGTCTTGGCCCGCGCGCTTTCGTTCGCGTCGACCCCGGCCCACCCGAGCACGTCGGTCAGAGCGGTCCTCAGTGCCGTCACCTGCGGCCGCAAAGCCTTCGACTCAGTCTCGACGTTCCGCGAGAGCTTGTCCTGCTCGGGCACAGACGGGATGTCCGCGCAACGGCCTTTCTTGCCCAACTCCCCGAACATCACCTTGTCAGCGGCGCGAGCGTCGTCCCACTGCTGGGGCGACACCAACGACGCGACCACGAGGTCGAAGTTGCTGGGCAGATCTCGGAA
>JBCCAW010000460.1:0-4936 GCA_039814655.1 Myxococcota bacterium
CCAGCTCGCCGAAGCCGAAGCGTTCCGGGTTGCGCATCACGACGGCGCAAGCGCTGATCTTGGCCACGTAGATCCGCGTCTCGAAGGGGAGCCCGGCCTCCAGCGCCGCGAGGGTCCAGTAGTCGTTGGTGTTGTACTTCCGGATCGCACGCAGCAGCGCGCCATAGCCCATGTTGTAGGCCGCCAGGGCGAGCTCCCAGCTACCGAAGCGCTGGTGCAGGTCGCCGAGAAAGCGAGCGGCGGCCCGCGTGGAGGCCACCGGGTCGAGGCGCGCGTCCACCCAGCGGTCGCGCGTCAGGCCGTACTCGGCGCCGGTCCCCTCGACGAACTGCCACATGCCCGCGGCCCCGCGCCGGCTCCGCACCGTGGGGTCGAAGCCGCTCTCGGCCATGGCCACGCAGCGGAGGTCCTCGGGCTGCCCGGCGGCGCGAAGCTCGCGCTGGATCATGGCCCCGTAGCGCGCGCTTCGCTGAATCCAGCCGCGCATCAGCCGCCGGCCGCGGCGGTCGCTTTTGAAGTAGTCCAGGTAGCGCAGCACCTGGGCCTGCCAGCGCACCGGGAGGTCCGTTGGGCGAAGGTCGTCGAGACTCAGCCCGAGGCTCTCGGCCGTGGGCGGCGCGGGGGAGTCGACGCTCGCCGCGCCGGCCTCCGCGGCCTCGCGCGGCCGGGCCCGGAGCCCCTCGGGAAAGCCGAGGGAGGGTGCATCCACCGCGGCCGGCGACGGCGGGCGCCGCTCGAAGAGTTCGCCCTCGGCGGCGCGAAGGGCGGCAAGGGACGGCGACTCTTCGCCGCCGCCTGCCTCAAGTCCGCCGTGGCCCACCTCCTCGCCGGGATCGAAGAGGTCCGCGTCCTCCTCCGGCTGCGCCCGGGCCGGCGCCGCGGCGAGAAGCAGCGCCCCGGCGAAGGGTGCCCAGGCGACGCGACGGGCAAGCGGGCGGCCTCGCCTGCGAGGGCTGCCGGGGGCCAGGCGCGGCAAGGCGCCGGAGCTTCGCCTGGAGGTCACCGTACTAGCCTACGTCGGAGGACCCGGGGGAGGCCAAGAAGGCGAAGTGGCGGGCCCGCCGGCGCCGCCGCCTTCGTCGACGCACCCGCCGCCCGCGATGTACAACGCGAGCGTGCACCGCGGCATCCGGGAGTTCATCGCGTGGGTCGAGTCTCGACGCGACATGGACGACGTCTCACTCCATCCGCCGTCCACCGCCGCGGAGCTCGGCACGCTGGAGCAGATGCTCGGAGGGCCGCTCCCCACGGACCTCCGCGTCTTGCTCCGTCGCTTCAACGGCGGGCGGCTCCCCACGGGGACGCTGCTGCCCGCCGGCATCGAGCCCGGGAGCATGGGCGCCGCGGTCCGCGACTACGCGGAGGCCGTGCAGCAGGACTTCCTCGACCCGGAGCTCCTGCTCCCCTTCTTCCGTACGGCGGAAGGCAGCTACCTCGCCTTCGATCGCTCGGCAGGACCCGTCGCGGACACCTGGGCCGTGGTCGACTACTACCCCGACGCCGACGCGCACAACCTGGTCTACCGCACCCTCGACGGGTGGTGCCGGCACTGCGTCGCGAACTGGAGCAGCGAAGACCACGACGCCGAGTTCAGCCTCGACACCTACTTGCGCAACGGGATGCGCCACGTCGAGGTCGAGCCCGACGTCGCCACGGCGCACGCGACGGTGGCCCACGCGCTCAAGCGGAGCGGCCGTCCCGAAGAGGCGCTGGCCTCTTTTCTCCGCGCGGCGCGCTGCGTCCCGCCCCTCGCCTGGTGCGATTGGGAGGCGCTCAAGCTCGCTGTCGTGCTCTCGGACCGTGCCTCGGCCCTCGAGGCCACGGAGCGGCTGGCGTCGCGAGCGCCCGAGGATGCCTGGAGCGGGCGCGAAACCTCCCCGGGGCGCGTGGCCG
This sequence comes from Myxococcota bacterium, assembly GCA_039814655.1. GTDB lineage: Bacteria > Myxococcota_A > Polyangia > Polyangiales > Houyiibacteriaceae > CALCTH01. The sequence goes on from JBCCAW010000460.1 coordinate 1,894, forward strand.
AGCTCGTGGCGGCCGTGGCCTGGCGCGACGAGGAGGGCGCCGAGGCCTGGGGCCGATGCCTCGGCGAGCTGGTCCGCGCGGCGCCCGAGGAGGACCGCGCCGTGGTGCTCACGGCCCAGGCGTCCGTGACCGCGAAGGAACCGCCCGCGCCGCCGAGGCCTCATCGGAACGCCTCCGTGGCACCGCGACAGCCGGACATCGACCTGTGGTGGGCCGCCGCCCGCGCCGCCTATGCGGAGGGCCAGCTCCGGGAGGAGGACATGCTCTTCGACCCGGAGCTCGCGCAGCTCGGGCGCGTGCGTCCGCTGGCGGACCTGCTCCGTATTCGCAGGGACTTTTGAGCGCTCAGGTCACGACGCGGTTTCGCCCGCCGCGCTTGGCCGCGTAGAGCCGTTCGTCCGCCGCCTTGAGAAAGCCGAGCACGTCGCTCTCCTCGTCCACGACGGAGACGCCGAGGGAGCAGGTCACGTGAATGCGCTCCTGCTCGAAGAGGAACGCGTGCGTGTCGACGAGCGCACGAATGTCCTCGGCGATGACCCGGCCGCCTTCGAGGTCCGTCTCCGGGAGCACGACGGCGAACTCCTCACCCCCGTAACGTCCCAGCACGTCGTCGGGGCGGAGCCGGTTCTTCACTAGCTGCGCGAGCTCTTTCAGCACGAAGTCGCCGGCGAGGTGCCCGAAGGTGTCGTTGATTTTCTTGAAGTGGTCGATGTCGAACATGACCAGCGCGAGGGGCCGCTCGTGCCGTCGCGCGCGGGGGATTTCCCGCTCCAGCGTGTCCAGGAGGAAGCGCTTGTTATGGATCCCGGTGAGACCGTCGACGATGGTCATCCGGTAGATGGTCTCGTGATACTGGGCTTCCATGTCGGAGCCACTCAGGAACTTGAAGATGGTGTCTCCCACCTTCACCTGGTCTCCGCGTGCGAGCTGGTAGTCGCTGATGAGCACGTCGTTGACGTAGGTGCCGTTCGTGGAGTTCTGGTCCTCCACGAAGTAGGCCCGGCCGCGCTTGTCGATCTTGCAGTGACGGCGCGAGACCGCGTCGTTCTCGAGGACGATGGTGTTCTCGCTGCCACGCCCGACCGTGGTCGGGGTGCTGCCGAGCACGTGGCGCTTGCCGAACATGCGCGCATCCGTGGCGTAGATGATGACCAGGCAGTCCTGCCCGGGCGTCGTCGGCACCTTGAGCTCGTCGAGGGGCGTGACCCGCGTTTTGATGTCGGAGTCCAAGGCGTTCCTCAGCCGCTCAGGTCAAACGGTAGAGGAGGCCCGGTCTTTGAGTCAACGGCGAGCCCAAGTGTCGGCCTCGCGAAGGGGAGACGCAAGCGTAGCCCCCAGGGGTGCGGGCAGGGGCTCCGGCCGACGTGGCCTCGAAGGGGCCGGCCGCGGGTCGTGGGCGGCGATGAAGCGGAGGTTTCGGTCGTTGATGAGCACGTGCGCGAGCACGCACCCGGCGAGGGAGCCGGTCGCGGCTACGATGGCGCCGAAGCAAAAACCCATCAGCACGGCCCAGAGGGTCCAGGGCACGAAGGCGCGGCCCGGACCGACATGGAGCAGGCCGAAGATGAGTGCCGTGAGCGGCAGCCCGAACGCGGGCTGCATCGCGCCGCGAAAGAAGAGCTCCTCCGCGACGCCGCTGGTCACGGCCAGGAGCGTGATCTGCGCCGAGGAGAGCGGACCGAGCAGGCCCCGGAAGGAGACGTGGAGGTCCCGGGCCCAGCGCGTGCGGCGAACGAGCACGCGCGTGGCCGTCACCATCACCAGCGCGAGCAGGAGGCCGAGGCCGAGGCTCAACGCGCTCGCCGCCAGCGGTGGCAAGGCCCACCACGCGGGACCGGGCGGAAGAAAGAGCGCCCGGCCTTCGGCCACGGACCACAGAAGGGCCAGGGCCGTGAAGACGCCGTAGAGCACGAGAGCGCTCCGCAGGGGCCGTGCCATGGATCCGGGGTACCAGCCCCGCCGGCCGCCGGCAACGGCGACACGGCCGTCACCCGACGGCCCGATCAGGAGTCCACGAGGCGCGTCACGACGCGCACCGGCGGCGCCGGCGAGGCCAAGGCCGCCAGGAACGAGGCCGCCGGCCGGAGCGGCGGCCAGGTCACCACGCGCCGCTGCCCATCCGCGTAGAGCAGGTCCGTCTGCAGCCGAAGCCGCGCCGGCGGCCGGGCGCTCCGCTCGACCCGCAGCCGGACGCTGACGACGGTGCCCCAGGCCTCATCGTCGATGGGCTCGCGATGGTCGAGCTCTGCGGCGAGAAGCTCTTCGGCGGCGCGCGGGCCCCGGAGCGACCGGCTGGCGGTCTCCAGGGAGAGGCCGGGGTAGGCCGGGCAGGACCAGGCCGCGGCGAGCGTGCGGTCCAGCGGCGGGTTGCCGAGGCCATCGCAGCCGGCGAGGGCCAAGGTCAGCAGGAGCGCCCAGCGCCGTCGCCGCTCGCCGCGGCCTGCCAGGGCCCGTTCCCGAGGAGAGGCACTTTCCATGCGCCCAGGGTAGCTCTCGGGGGGCTCAGGCAGGAATGCTCCCGCCACGTGTTCTCGTCCCTTCCGGGCTGGCGCCCGCGCCTCCGCTACGCCTTGGCCGCCATGCTCGGCCTCGCCGCATGGTGCGTCGCCGCGGCGCCCTTCACCGTGGACGACGCCTACATCGTCGCGCGCTACGGGCGCCGGCTGGTGGCGGGGCTCGGCTGGACCTTTCGCGACGGCCCGCCGACGGACGGCGTGACGGGTCCGCTCTGGGTGCTGCCCGCCGCCCTCGGCGCGGCCGTCGAGGACCTCGGTCTGGCCGGCGCCTCCATGGCCTTTCCGAAGGCGCTGGGGGCCGGCGCGGCGCTGGCCGCGGCGGGGGTCCTCACCGCCTCCGCCGGCCGGCGCTTCGGCGGCGCCGCGCCCTGGGTGGCGGCTCTGCTCGCCGTGCAGGCGCAGCTCGCGCTTTGGAGCGTGGCGGGCCTCGAGACGGGCCTGGCGACGCTCGTGCTCACCTTCGCGGCGCTCGCTGCCCGGCGAAAGCGAGGCGCGGCGCTGGGCGCGGGCCTCGGCGCGCTGGCGGC
>JBCCAW010000215.1:0-9055 GCA_039814655.1 Myxococcota bacterium
CCCTTCGCCGAGCCCGGGCAGGATGGCGTCGACGATGGCCTGGGGATCTTCGCTGCGCGGGTTGTCGCTGGTCACGACGACCAGGTCTGCGCCCGCGGCCGCGGCGGCGCCCATGCGGGGCCGCTTGTCCTGGTCCCGGTCACCGCCGCAGCCGAAGACCACGACGAGCCGGCCGCGCGCGAAGGGGCGCACCGCCGCCAGCGCCCGCGCCAGCGCGTCCGGCGTATGCGCGTAGTCGACGAGCACGAGGCGCCCGGCAGGGTCCTCGACGCGCTCGAGGCGCCCCGGGGCGCCGGGCGCGGCGCCGAGGCCCGCCAGCGCATCGGCCAGGGGCACGTCGAGCGCGTGGAGCACGCCGAGGGCGACGAGCAGGTTCTCGAGGTTGTGCCGGCCCACCAGCCGCGTGTGGAGCGAGCCCTCCCCGGCCGGGGTGCGAACGCGCGCGCGCATGCCCTCGGGGCCCTCGTGCTCGAGGGTGGCGCGGAGCTCCGCGTCCGCGCTCGTGAGGGCGACGCGCCAGACCGTGCCGGACGCGCGCGCCGCGAGCGCGCGGCCGAAGTCGTCGTCCACGTTGATGACGGACGCGCCGGGACCGAGCTCCGTGAAGAGGCGCGCCTTGGCGGCCCCGTAGGCCTCCATGGTCCCGTGGTAGTCGAGGTGGTCCTGCGTGAGGTTGGTGAAGGCCGCCACCGCGAAGGGGCCGCCGTCCGCGCGTCGCTGGTCGAGGCCGTGGCTCGACACCTCCATGACCAGATGCGTCGCGCCGGCGCCCACGGCTTCCCGGGCGAAGCGAGCGAGGTCGTCGGCCTCCGGCGTCGTGAAGCGCGCCGGGCGCACGCGCTCGCCGATGCGCTCGCTCACCGTGCCGAGGAGCGCCGTCGTTGTTCCGAGATGCCGGAGCGCGCCATCGAGCATCCAGGCCGTCGTCGTCTTGCCGTTCGTGCCCGTGATGCCCACGGCGGAGAGCGTGCGCAGCGGGTCGCCGTACACGGCGTGGGCCGCGTGCGCGAGCGCCGTTCGCGCGTGCCCGACCACGAGCTGAGGGAGCGTCTCCGGCAGGCGCCGCTCGGCGAGCAGCGCCGCTGCTCCGGCCTCCTGCGCCGCGGTCGCAAAGCGGGCGCCGTCCACGGTCGCGCCGGGCACGGCCACGAAGAGGTCGCCGGTCGCCACGGCGCGCGAGTCGTGCTGCACGCCGGTCACCGCGGCGTCGCCATGGCGCGTCACCGGTACGTGCGCCGCGAGGCGCGAGGCCAGCGTCTCGAGGGATAGGCTCACGGCGCCTCCCCGTCGTCGGCGCGCAGCGCTTGCGGCGGCGCGAGGGTGAGCTCGACGGTCGTGCCGGGCTCCACGCGCGCGCCGGCCTCGGGCCGCTGCGCGAGGACCACGCCGCTGCCGCGCAGCTGCGGCACGAGCGACGCGCCAGCGAGCTCCGCGAAGGCTTCCCGGGCGCTGCTCCCGAGCAAGGCGGGCACCACGGCCTCGCCGGGCCCCGCTTCCGGAAGCGCCGGCGCGGGCGCCGCGTCGTCGAGCTGGGCCTGGACTTCTGCCGGGACCGGGCGGCCTTCGCGCGTGGCCTGTCGGGCCTCGCGCCGCGCCGCGCGTAGGGCCCGGGTCGCCGCGCGCTCTGCGCGGAGCTGGGCTCGGCGCCCGCGCCGCGCGGCGGCGGCCTCCTCGAGGAGCGCTTGGCCGCCGGTGGCCGCGGTGACGCCCAGATGCCGGAGCGCCATTTCCCCCACGCGGCGGAAGACCGGGCCCGCGACGCGGCCGCCGTAGTGGTCGACCACGGGCTCGTCGATGACGACGCTGATCACCACCTGCGGGTTCCGCGCCGGCGCGAAGCCCGCGAAGCTCGCGAGCCAGCGATCCTCGGCGTAGCCGCCGGCGACGTAGTCGGCCTTCTGCGCCGTCCCGGTCTTGCCGGCGACGAGGTAGCCGTCGATGGCCGCCTCCGGCGCCGTGCCCTCGGGCCCGGTCACGGCCGTCAGCATGTCGGCGACGAGCCGCGCGATGGCCGGAGGCACCACCTGCCGGCGGGATTCGGGCCGGCTCTCGCGCACCGCTTCGCCCGCCCGGGTCACGCGGCGCACCAGGCGCGGCCGCAGCAGCCGGCCGTCGTTGGCGAGCACGGCCATGGCCGTGGCGAGCTGCACGTTCGTCACGCTCAGGCCCTGGCCGAAGCTGATGGTCGCCGCGTCCATCTCGTACCAGCGCCGGTGATGCCGGAGGATGCCCCGCGCCTCGCCGGGGAGCGGCAGGCCCGTGACCTCGCCGAAGCCGAAGCGCCGAAAGGCCCGGTAGAGCCCGGCGCGGCCGAGCGTCCCGCCGATCTGTGCCGTGCCGATGTTGCTCGAGAAGGCGAGGATCTGCGCCGGCGTGAGCCGGTCGTAGGGCGTCGAGTCGTGGATGGTGTACTCGGCCACCTCCATCGCCCCGTTCATGCAGTCGATGCTCTCTTCGGCGCGAATGGTCCCGCGCGCCAGCGCCGCCGCGACGGTGAAGGGCTTCACCGTCGAGCCCGGCTCGAAGCGGTCCGTCACGGCGCGATTGCGCCGATGGCTCGCCGGGGACGCGCCGGGCGCGTTCGGGTCGTAGCTGGGGTAGGACGCGAGCGCGAGAATGTCCCCGGTGGCCGGCTCCATGACCACGACGGAGCCCGCGCGCGCTTCGGACATGCGGACGGCCAAGGCCAGCTCGCGTTCCGCGACGTGCTGGATGGTCTTGTCGAGGGTCAGCCAGAGGTCGTCGCCCTGGGCCGCGCGGTCGTCGAGGAGCTGCTCGCTGAAGACCACGCGGCGACGCCCGTCGCGAATGGCGGGCACGGTGCGCTGGCTCCCGCGGAGCTCGTCCTCGAGCGCGAGCTCGAGGCCTTCGATGCCTTCGCCGTCGATGTTGGCGAAGCCGAGCACGTGGGAAGCGAGCGAGCCATTCGGGTAGAAGCGCCGGGCCTCCGTGTCGAGATGCACGCCGGCCAGCCGCGTGGGCGCCTCGTCCTTCCGCGCCCGGAGCGCGGCGGCGAGGCGCGGCGTGATGCGCCGGCGTACCCACGCGAAGCGCCGGCCCTCCGAAACCAGCCGCCGTTCGATGCGAGCGCGATCGATGCCGAGAAGCGCCTCGAGCTCCGCGGCGACGACGGCCGGGTCGCCTCCACGCTCCCGGAGCTCCTGCGGATCCGCCCAGACGCTCTCGACCTCGACGCTCACGGCGAGCGGCGCGCCATGCCGGTCGTGAATGGTGCCGCGCTTGGGCGCGAGGCGGATCTCCCGGAGGTACTGGTCCTCGGCCAGGGCCCGGAGCCCCGGCGCGTGCGCCACCTGCAGCTCCCAGGCCCGGGCCGTGACGCGGAGCGCATAGGCGCCGAGCAGCGCCGCGAGAATGGTGATGCGGAGGACCATCCACCGGCGCTGTCGCGGGGCCAGGTTCCTCATCGGACCCTCCCGGAGGTGCGCCGGGGCCGGTGGCGGCGGTCCGCCATGGGCACCACGCGGGCCGGCTCCGGGACGCGCATCTCGAGGGAGCCGCGGGCCACGGCTTCGACCCGGGGGATGCGCCGCAGCGTCTCCGCTTCGATGGCCAAGAGGCGCTTTTGCTCGAGGAGCCGGCGCTGCTCCCGGCGCGCCTCGCCCACCTCGTAGCCGAGGGCCACGTTCCGGTAGCGGAGCGCGAGATGCACCACGAAGGCCGTCGCCGTGGCGAGCACCGCGGCGGTCCAGAGCATGAGGAAACGGGCCGCGAGGCCCGAGGGGCGGCGCGTCGTCATGTCCGCGTCTCCTCGGCGGCCCGGGGAAGCCGGCGCGCGGCCCGGAGCTTGGCGGACCGGGAGCGCGGGTTCCCATCGCGCTCCTCGTCGCGCGCGACCACGGGCTTCTTCGTCAGCGGCCGCAGCTCCGGGGTGCCCTTGAAGGCGTGCTTGACCGCGCGGTCCTCGAGCGAGTGAAAGCTGATGATGGCCGCCACGCCCCCGTCGGCGAGCACGCGGGGGAGCGCATCGAGGAGCGCTGCGAGCTCGTCGAGCTCCCCGTTCACGGCGATGCGGAGCGCCTGAAAGGTGCGCGTCGCCGGATCGATGCGCCCACGCCGTCCGCCGAAGACGCGATGGACGGCGCGGCGGAGGTCGCCGGTGGTCTCGAGGCGGCCTTCTGCGGCCTGCTGCTTCAGGTTGCGCGCGATGGGCCGGCTCCGGCGCTCCTCGCCGAGCGTGTAGATCACGTCCGCGAGCGCGGGCTCATCGAGGCGCTCGATGAGCTCCCGGGCCGTCTCGCCGCGCGTGGGGTCCATGCGCATGTCGAGGGGCCCATCCTCGCGGAAAGAGAAGCCGCGCTCGGGCCGGTCGAGCTGCACGGAGCTCACGCCGAGGTCCGCGACGAGCCCGTCGAGGCGCCCGAGCTCCGCGTCGTCCAGTACGGCCTCCACGCGCCCGAAGCGGTCGTGAACGAAGCGCGCGCGCTCGCCGAAGGGCGCGAGGCGACGCTGGGCAAACGCGAGGGCGGCCGGGTCACGGTCGAGGCCCAGGAGGCGCCCGGCCGGGCCGCTGGACCGGAGGATGCCCTCGGCGTGACCACCGAAACCCAGGGTCAGGTCCGCGTAGAGCGCCCCGGATCGCGGCGCGAGCGCCTCGAGGGTCTCCGCGAGGAGCACGGTGCGGTGCGGCGTCTCGAGCGTCACAGGCCCAGCTCCGCGAGATGTTGCGCCATGGCGAGGCGCTGGTCCGCGTCGCCGAGGAGCCGCGCGTGCTCGGCCTCGAAGCGCTCCGTGGCCCAGAGCTCCACGTGGCGCCCCATGCCCGCCCAGGTGGCGCCCCGCTCGAGGCCCGCGTGCTTCCGCAGGGGCCCGGGGACCAGCACGCGGCCCATCTTGTCCGCTTCGACCTCGACGGCGGCGGAGACGTAGTAGCGGCGGAGCAGGGTCACCTTGGGGTCGAACTGCGGGAGCGCCGCCAGCCGTTCCTCGAAGGCCCGCCACTCGGCCTCGGGATAAGCCACCACGCAGGGATCCAGGCCGTTGGTCAGCACCAGCCGCGCCGGCGCCTCGCCCTCCGCGAGCACGTCGCGAAAACGCGCGGGAAGGGACGTTCGCCCCTTCTTGTCGACCGCGTGCTCGTAACGACCCCGGAACACCTTGCCTCCACGCGGAAGCCGCAGGCCACGGAGGCGGCGGCAAGCTCCCGAGCGCGGTTATGGCACTTCTTGCCACTTCTTACCACCTCCCTGTGCGATCGCGCGTGGGTTCCGGTAAGAAAAAGGCCCGCGCCACCGTCTAAATCGTTGATTTCTTTGAAATCTTGGCCGGGGCGGGCAGAAGGTGGGGCGAGGTGGGGAACGCCGGTCCGGGAGGGCCTTCGACCGGCGTCGGGATCGCGCGCGAAACCGGGGGATCGAAGGGCATCCCCTCCTTGGCGATACCGGCGTCTAGATCGTCTCACTCATGCCCGCTAAGGCAATAATTTCACTAAGCTAACGCCAAGAGAGGCTCATCGCAGTGCACCACGGCTTTGCGGCCACCGCCGGCCAGGCCCAGAACGCGAGGGTGAGCGAGAGCCCGAAGGAAGACGGGGCCCGTGACGGCGGCGCGGGCGTGCACTCCGCCGAAGAAGCGGAGCGCGCGGCGGAGGCGACGGCGGACGCCACGCCTCTCGATTCGGCCTGGGCGGAGGTCCTGGCCGCTTGGGAGGACCCGGGCGCCCACGAGCGCTTTCTTGCGCTCTGCGAGGCCATGGGCGCGGCCGCGGAGGCCGGGGCGCGCTACCGGTCCGTTCGCGATGGCGATGCGGAACGGGCGGCGGACGCCCAGGCACGCCTGGACCAGCTGGTCGCGCGAGCCCTGGCGCGGCTGCAGCTCGAGCGCTCGGAGGTGAGTCCAGCGCCGCGGCGCTGGGTCTTCGTCATCGCGCTCATCGCCATGGCCTGCCTCCTGAGCGGCGCGCTGCGCATGCTGCTCGGCTGAGCGCAGGCTGGAACTCGGCTAGCTCGGGGGACCACCGGGCGGTAGGGTGCCTCTCCGGCATGCAGCTCGACTTCAAGACCCGCGAGCTCACGGTGAAGCTGGTCTACTACGGGCCGGCGCTGAGCGGAAAGACGACGAACCTCCAGGCGATCCATCGCCTCGTGGAGAGCGACGTCGCCGGCCGGCTGATGACCCCTCGAGACCCGGGACGACCGGACGCTCTTCTTCGATCTCTTGCCCCTGACCTTCGAGGCCGGCTCGAAGCTCCAGGTGCGCTTCAAGCTCTTCACCGTGCCCGGGCAGGTGATCCACAATGCGACGCGACGCCTCGTGCTCCAGGTCGCCGACGGGACCGCCTTCATCGCGGACTCGCAAGTCAGCGAGACGAAGGCGAACCAGCAGGCCTTCCTCGACATGCAGTCGAACCTCCGCGAGAACGGCATCGACCCGGCCTCGCACCCGCTGGTGATCCAGTTCAACAAGCGCGATTTGCCGAACGTTCGTTCGTCGGAAGAACTGGAGCGGCTCGCCAAGCGCGGAAAGGAGCCGGTCTTCACCGCCGTCGCCACGCGAGGCACGGGAGTGATGGAGACCTTCCTGGGTCTCGCGGAGCTCACCTGGAGGCGCCTCGACGCCAAGCATCGGCTCGGGGAAAAGTTCGATCTGGACGCGGACGGCTTCCTGCAGCAGGTCCGGGAACGCCTCGTGGGCGGGAGGGCTGCGGAATGACCGCAGACGGCGCCCCGAAGGACGTGCCCGAGAACGTGCCCGAGAACGGCCCGGAGGCCCACGGCGGCTCCGGCACGGGGAGCGTCAAGGCGACGCTCGCCAAGGCGAGCGCGCCGTCGCGACGACGCACGGATCCCGCCCTTGCCGAAGCGTCGCCCTCCGCGGGCGTGGCGGAGCCCGAGGCGGCCCCGGCCTCGGGCATCGACATCGCCATGGCGGACCTTCGAGGCCTCGAGGAGGTCGTGGACCGCGAGGCGTTGCGGGACATCTGCCACTCCTTCTTCGACCTCTTCAACCTGAACATCCGGGTCTTCGGCGCTGACGGCACGCTGCTCGCCGACGCCCACGAGGAGGCGGAGATCCACGGCTACCTGCGCACGGTCCCGAGCGCTCGCGCCGCTCTGGCGAAGGACGTGGACGCGGTGCAGCGGCTGGTGCCTCGGAAGACGGAGGCCCGGCACACGGAGATCACCGGCGCGGTCTACGACGTGGTGCCCCTCGTCTACCAGGGCCGCGCCGTGGGGCGCTTCGTGCTCGGCCCCTATCTCCCCGCGGAGATGCGCGAGGTCCCGGCGGCGCTTCTCGCCCTTGGAGGGCTCGACCGGGAGCGCGTCCGGGACCTGCTGACGGCGATGCCCCGGGTGCGTGAGCCCACGGCGAAGCGCATTCGCGCGCATCTGCGGCGCGTGGTCGACCTGCTGCTCTTCGCGTCGCACCGAGCGCATCTGACGAGCGAAATGCACGTGGCGTCCGTGCGCTCGAGCTACCGCGAGCTCGCAGAGAAGACCGCGAAGCTCCAGAGCGCCTACGACCGGCTCAAGGAGCTCGACCGGCTGAAGTCGAACTTCCTCGCCACGGTCTCCCACGAGCTGCGCACGCCCCTGACCTCGATCATCGGCTACTCGGAGATGCTCGAGACGGGCATCGCCGGTGAGCTCAACGCCGAGCAACGGGATTTCGTCGCCACGATCCACAACAAGGGCGACCAGCTGCTGCAGCTCATCTCGAGCCTCCTCGATCTGTCCAAGCTCGAGCAGGGCGTGATGACGCTGCGTCGCGAGCGCCTCGACGCCGGTGCGGTCCTCGCGGAGGTGGCGAAGACCATGGTCCCGGCCGCGCATCGCAAGGGCATCACGCTGGAAACGCAGCGCGCGGAGGACCTGCCCTTCGTGGACGCGGACCCGATCCGGCTCCGGCAGGTGCTGTCCAACCTCGCGGAGAACGCCCTGAAGTTCACGCCCGAAGGGGGCCGGGTGCGCTTCATCGCGACCACCTCGGAGTTCGAGCCCGAGGGCGGCGATGCGCTCGGGGCCGTGCTCATGGCGGCGCCCGAGCGCGCCGTGGCCCTGGTCGTCGAGGATTCGGGCATCGGCATGCCCGAGCGCGAGCTCGCGCGCATCTTCGACGCCTTCTATCAGGTGGACTCGAGCTCGACGCGCGAGCACGGCGGAACGGGCCTCGGACTGAGCATCGTGAAGCGTCTCGTGGACGCGCACGCGGGCCACGTGCGCGTCGAGTCGACGCCGGGCCAGGGGACGCGCTTCACCGTGCTGCTGCCCGAGGCAGGTTCCGAAGTCGGTCTCGGCGGGGTGTGAACGCGGTGTGAACGACGGGAGCGAGCCCGCGGAGGACGCGCGCATCGGGTGGCTGCGGGCGCGCTTCGACCGGTCGCCACGGGACCCGGCGGTGGCCCTCGCCATCGGCGACGACGCGGCCCTCGCCCACGGCCTCGCCCTCAGCGTCGACGTGGCCGTCGACGGGGTGCACTTTCGCCGCGACTTTGCCCCCTTGGACCTCCTCGCAGCGCGCGCTGCCAACGCGGCGCTGAGCGACCTGGCCGCCATGGGCGCGAGGGCGACGGGCCTGCTCCTCGCGCTCCTCGTCCCGGGGGACGAACCGGAGGCGAGCTACGCGGCCATCGCCGACGGCGTGGCGTCCGCCGCCGAGGCCGCGGGGGCCGCGGTGCTGGGCGGCAACCTGTCCCGGGGCGACGCGCTCTCGTTGACGACCACGGTGCTCGGTCCGGCCCCGGTCGTCCCGCTGCGCCGTGGCGGCGCCCGCCCCGGCGACGGGCTGTGGGTCACGGGACCGCCCGGCGACGCGGCGCTCGGCCTGCGCGAGCTCCTCGCCGGACGTCGCGCGGGCCCCTTCGTGGAGCGTTGGCTGCACCCGCGCCCCCGCTGGGCCGCGGGCCGGGCGCTGGCGGGCCGGGCCTCCGCCGCCCTCGACCTGAGCGATGGGCTCCTGCTCGACCTGAGCCGCCTGACGACGGCGAGCGGCGTCGGCGCGACGCTGGAGCTGAACACGCTCCCCCGCGGCGGGGGCTGCGACGCGCGCGCCGGCGGCGAGGGGACGGCGCTGCTCCTGGGCGGCGGCGAGTCTTACG
>JBCCAW010000395.1:0-5638 GCA_039814655.1 Myxococcota bacterium
CCGCGCCGCCGCCGGCGAAGGAACGCCGCAGCACGGGCGCGCGCTCGCCGCGTGGGCGGCTCACCGCGCGGACCCGCGGAGCCTGGCGCCGCGCGCCTTTCTCGCGGCCTATTGCCTCGCGCTCGAGGCCGCCCTTCCCGAGCCCGAAGCGCGCACCTTGAACCAGGTCGCGGCGGCCGCCGGCGAGGCTGGCGCGCGCTGGCTCGCGCGGCTGCGCGCGGGGCGGCTCGTGCCCCTGGACACGTGCTTGCGGCGGGCCGGCCATCGGCTGCTGGCCACGCCCTACCGCGCACCCGGCGCGGCGGAGGTTGCGGCCGTTCTTCGGGCCGGTGCGGTGCGGGAGGCGCCCGAGGGGGTCGTCGTGGTGCGGGCCGGTGCGGGCTACCGGGCCGGCGACCGGCTGGTGGCGCTGGCCGGCGTGCGCGTCGCGGGCCTCGAGGACGTCGGCTGGGCGCTCCGCGGTAGGAACGAGCGCACGCGGGTGGTCGTTCGCTTTCGCCGGGCGGGCCGGCTCCGCGAGCGAGCGCAATGGCTCGACCCGCCAGCGGGGAGCGCCCGCGTGCGCTTCGAGATCCGGCCCGCCGGCGCGGAGCGCGCCGATCCCCTCGCCGGGCCCGAGCCTTGACGGGATGGCGGCGCCAGGGCACGCCCCCTGCCCGTGACGGAGCGGCCGATGACCGAGGGAGGCGCGATCCCCGACGACGGCATCGTCGGCGTGCTCCGCACCGTCGAGGCCCAGTCCACGACCGGCGTGCTGCGCTTCCAGGGCCCGCAGGGCGAAGCTGGCGAGGTGGCCCTGCTCCGCGGGCAGATCGCCGCGGACCAGCCCGAGGGGGACTCGGGCGTCGACCCCGTGGAGGTGCTGCTCGCGCTCCGCGGCGGCCGCTACGCCCTCGAACAGCGCCTGCTGCCGCTTCCCGTGTCCCGGGGTGACCACCGCATGCGCTCGGGAAGCCTCGTCGTGCACGTGCCCGCGGACCTCATGAACTACTGCGAGCGCGCCGGGCTCACGGGGCTCCTCACGCTCGAGCAGGACGGCCGGAGGGCCGAGATCGTCTACGCGCGCGGTGACCTCGAGGGCATCCGCCTCGACGGCCTCGACCAGCTTCATCAGGTCTTCTCCTGGGAGTCCGGCAAGTTCCGCGTGGAGGCGCACGCGCAGGTGCCCTCGCTCGACGTCGCCCTCGACGACGCCGACGACGCGGACCCCTTCGACGAAGCGGACACGACGGAGTTCCAGCGTCCGGCGCGCAAGGCGCCGCGCGGGGAGACGACGACCGGCACTCACTTTCTTCGCGTCGTGGAGATGGAGCTCGCCGAGATCCTCCGCGAGCGGGAGGAGCGGCGCCCCGCGACGAAGACCAGCCCGCCGCTGCCGCCCCTGGGCGCGGTCCGCGCTCCCGAGTCCTACCGTCCGCCGGACGCCGCCGCCGACGCCGCCGCCCTCCGGCGCGAGCGCGAGCCCACGGTCAAGGTCGTCTTCTTGGCCAAGGGCGCGCCGGACGCGCCGGTGCCCGACGTGGTGGCGCCGCCGCCGCCGGAAACGTCCCCGCGCCCGCAAGCGCGCCGGCCGCCCCGCGATCCCGTGGCCGAGGCCCTCGACGAGGAGTTGCCCGACGTCGCGCCGGAGGCGCCGGCGCCAGCGCCGGCGGTCCCGGCGGCGGAAGGCCATGCCAAGCAGGCGCCCACGGCGCTCTGGGCCCTCGTCGCGCTGCTCGTGTGTGTGCTGGCGCTCGCTCTCCTCGCGGCCCTTCCCGCCCTCGACGGATGACGGCGCGCTACGGTCCCTGCATGACCCGCCCGCTCGCCGCGGCGCTCTTCGCCCTTCTCTGCGCCGCCGGCCCGGCGCGCGCGCAGCTGGACGGCGCAGAGTCCCGGGACCCCGGCGCCGACGGGGCGGTGTCGAGCGGCCGCGATGCCACCGGGGACGGTGCCGCCGAGCGCGATGCCCTCGGGGACGACGCCGCCGAGCGCGATGCCATCGGGGACGACGCCGCCGAGCGCGATGCCGGCGCGGGCGACGATTATCCGGAGGACGGGCCGGACGACGACTATCCGGAGGACCGGCCGGACGAGACGGCGGAGCCTCCGTCGCCGCGGCTCTTTCTCGAGGCCATACGTATCGAGGGCAACCGGAAGACGCGCGACGGCGTGATCCGCGCCTACGTGCCTCTCCTCGAGGGGGACGCGCTCGCGGCGGACGACGGGCGGCTCCTGGCGCTCGAGTGGCGTTTGCTCGGGACCGGCTGGTTCCGCCGCGTGACCGTGCGCCTCGACCCGGGAGCCCGCCGCGGCTTCGTGGTGCTCGTCATCGAGGTCGAGGAACGCAACACCATCGTCGCCAGCCAGCTCACCTTCGGCATCTCCGAAGGCATCAGCCGCGAGCGCGCGCGCCAGGATCCCCTGGGGTACTTCGGGGCGACGGTCACGGAGACGAACCTCTTCGGCCTCGGCGCCTCGCTCGGGCTCACGGGTTTCGGTTCCTCGCGCGCCCGGGGCATTCGGCTGGCCTACGACCACCCGCAGCTCTTGCCGCGGGGCTTCGCGCTCCACGCGGCCACGCAGTACACGAACGCGCGGCAGGCCTTCGGCACGGACGTGCTCGTCGATGGGGATTGCGCGGACCGGCCGGACTTCGAGGACTGCCTCGACGAGCTCGAGGCGAACAACGCCGTCGCCTTCGTGCAGCGCGGCGTCTTCGAGCTCGGCACCGGGCGCGATGCGTCCCCGGCGACGCGCGTCGACGCGGACTGGGTGCTCGAGGTGGCGAAGGCCCGTTTCCCAGACGCGAGCGAGACCTTCGGGAGCGAGGTTCGCCCCATCGACTTTCGCGTGCAGTCGGGCACGAGCTACGTCTCCCGGCTTCGCTTCCGCCTCACCTTCGATCGCCGCGACGACCCGGCGCTCCCCTCCCGCGGCGCGCTGGTGCGCTTTCAGGCCGACGGAGCCTCCCGGGCCTTCGGCTCGGACTACGATTTCGTGCGCCTGCAGGGGAGCGCGCTGGTGTGGCTGCCCTTGCCCTGGGGGCACACGGTGCGCCTGGGCGCCTTCGCCGGGAGCGTCTTCGGCCGCGCTCCCTTTTGGCATCTCTTTCACGTCAGCGACCTGACGGACCTCATCCCCTCGCGCTTCCTCGCGATGCAGCTCGACCGGCGCCAGGCCCCGAACGTCTTCGGTACGGCCATCAGCGAGTTCCTCACCGGTGAGCTCGCCGGCCGGGCGGACGTCGAATACAGCGCGCCGCTCTACCGCCGGGAGGGCGGCGGACTCCGCGCGTTGAATGCGTACCTCAATGTCGGCGTCCTCACCCTCGCCAACCGCGCGGAGCTTCGCCTGGGTGTTCCCGGCTTCAACGGCATCTCTCAGGTGCCCGTGGACCTCACCTTCGACGTCGGATTCCGCTTCGACACGCCCCTGGGGGTCGTGCAGCTGGGCTTCTCCACCGTGCTCGGGTTCATCGAACTGTGAGGAGGTGCGTCCTCCTTCGCGTGCTCACCTTCGCCGCCCTGGCGATGGCTCCGCGCGTCGCGGCCGCGCAGGAGATCCGCGTGGAGTGGCGCGGGGGCACGACGCCCTACGTGAGCTTCGATGCGCGCCGTCTCATCGACGCCGGCGCGCGCGGGCGCATCGACAGCGGGCTCACGCAGCACCTCGAGGTGGCCGTGGAGGCGCGCCGGGGCGCCGAGGGCGAGCCCATCGCCGCGCGCGCCTTTCTCTGCGACGTGACCTGGGATCATTGGCAGCAGACCTACCTCGTGCGCCGATACGTCGCTGGCGGCGCGTCGCGGACCTCCAGCTTCGCCGTCGAGGGCGCCGTGGGCGCCGTGGGCCCGGACGCTCCGGCGCGTCGCGGGGCCCGGCAGCGCGCCCTCGGTCATTGCCTCGACGTCCGTTCGCTCCGCGTCGGCCGGGCCGCGAGCTGGCGCCGCGTCCCGGCGGAGGGCGTGACCTTCGAGGTCACGGCGAGCCTCAACCCCGTGATGCCGGGTCGTTGCCGGGATCTCTTGCGGAGCTCGTCGCGGCACGGCACGCCCATCGGCGGGGTGGTGATCAGCGTCTTGCCGCGGCAGATCTGCCGGGCGACGCGGGCCCTCGTCTTCCGCTCCGGGCTGGAGAGACCGCCGTGATCCGCCGGGGTCTCGCGCGCTTCGAGCGCAAAGTGCTCGCGGCCATGGGCCTCGTGGCCCTCGCGCCGCTCCTCGGTGCGCTCGTGCTCGGCGGCGACGCGCTCCGAAGCGCCTATGCGACGGGCGTGAACGCCGAGGTGCGCGCGCAGCTCGAGGCGAACGTGACGCTTCACCGGGCGCACCTCGAGCTGCTCCGCGCCGACGCGGAGCGCACGGCGGACGCCATCGCGAACCACGTGGAGCTCCGCGCGCTTCTCGGCGAGCCGGCGGCGCTCCAAGCGCACGTCGAGGCGCAGCTCGCGCGCTACGGGCACGTGACCTCCATCGTCGTGCGCGATGGCACGGGGACCGTGCGCGCCCGCGCCGAGCGGGCCGAAGGCGAACGGACCCGCCGGCTGCTCCTCGACCGGGCGCTCCCCGCTCCGCTCGCCTCCGATGCGGAGCGCCCCGAGGGGCCGCCGGAGCGCGCACCGGAGCCGGGGGCGCCGCCCGCGAGCGACGAGGCGGAGGGCGACTTCCTCGACCTGCCGTCGCCCGGGTCCGGGCCGCCGGAGGCCGGGACCCGCGTGCGCGTCGTGGTCACCGCACCGCTCGATGTGTTCGAGGGTTTTCAGGCCGCCGGCGATATGGCCGAGGTACACGGGCGGCTCCTCGAGGAGGCCGAGTTCGTGGAGGGGACCTACGTCGCCTACACGGTGTTCGCCCTGGCCCTCCTCATCGCCCTCGTGCTCGTCGTCGGCGTGGTGGTCTCCCGCCGCGTCACGGCGCGAGTCGTGGACCTGGCGGAGGCGGCGCGCCGCGTGGGTGCCGGGGACCTCGCCGTGCACGTGCCCACGGACGCCCGGGACGAGGTCGCCGAGCTCACCGGTGCGTTCAACGCGATGGTGCGTGACCTGCGCGAGAATCAGGCGCGCATCGCGTACCTGCGGCGCATCGGCGCCTGGCAGGAGTTCGCCCGGCGCCTGGCGCACGAGATCAAAAACCCGCTCACGCCCATCCAGCTCGCCATGCAGGAGCTTCACCGCTCCTACGAGGGAAGCGATGCGCGCTACCGCGAGAAGCTCGACGACGCCTACGCCATCGTGAGCGAGGAGGTCGCGACGCTGCGTCGCCTGACCGGCGAGTTCTCGGCCTTCGCGAAGCTGCCCACGGCCACGCTCGCGCCGGCGGACGTGAGCGACGTGCTCCAGGACGTGGCGCTCGCGTTGCCCGCCATCGCCGAGGACGTCTTCGGGGAGGACCCGACGCCCAGCGTCGAGCTGACGCCCCCGGCGTCGGCGCTCCCCGTGCGCGTCGACGCCATGATGATGAAGCGCGCGGTGGACAACCTGGTGCGCAACGCCTTCCAGGCGCTCCGGGGCGCGAGGGACGGCGCGACGGGCGGCGGGGCGGGGCACGTGTGGATTCACGCGGGCGTCGAAGGAGCGCACGTCGCTCTCGTCGTCGAAGACGATGGCCCGGGCATCCCCGAGGCGAGCCGGGAGCGCATCTTCGACCCCTATTTCACCACC
>JBCCAW010000548.1:0-4096 GCA_039814655.1 Myxococcota bacterium
CCGATGCCACCGGTGATGGTCGTCAGCGAAGCGAACCACCAGGCCCACCGGTGAATGGACTCGAAGGTGGCGTTGAAGCCCATGGTCCAGCGCCAGAAGAGCGCCCCGCGCTCGGCGGCGGTGCCACGGTCGATGACCTGTCCGATCTCCCGCTCGCCGCCAATGTGCCCGAGGGCCAGCACCGTTGCGCCGTGCATGGCGAAGAGCAGCGTTGACCCGTAGAGGAAGACAATGCTGAGCGCGTGGAAGGGGTTGTAGAAGAGGTTGCCGTAGCGGAGCGAGAAGGCCGCGGTCCAGTCGAGGTGCGGGAAGATGCCGAAGGGCACGGCTTCGCCCCAGCTGCCCATGAGGATCGGCCGGAAGAAGCCAAGCACCAGGTAGAGCCAGATGGCGCAGGCGAAGCCCCAGGCTACATGCGTACCCATGCCGAGGGCCTTCGCGCGCAGGTACGTGCGGAACCACCAGAGGATGATCGAGAGCGTCAAAAAGAGGCCCGCCAGCAGCCACCAGCCGCCCTCGTTCATGGGCGGAAAGCTGAGCCCGTAGGCCGGCGGCGGCGGCTCGAGGGCCAGCCAGGGGAGCTGCCGGATGAACTGCGTGGGGCTCCAGTCGACGGCCGCCAGCATGTTCAGGCCGATGATCTCGAAGGCCGTCAGGAAGCAGAACACGGACATGAGTCCGAGCTTCCCGAGGTAGACCGGACCGATCTGCGGGTTCGCAAAGAAGCCGATGAGCTTCGCGAACGCCGTCTTCTTCAGTCGTTCGTCATTGTCGAGACCCGGCGGTTCTTCCGTGGGTCCCTTGACGACGATCTGCGTAAAAATGTTCTGATACTGGGCCATCGATCGTATCCCGCGCTCAGATGTTCCAGATGGGGAGCTCAAGCCACCAGTCCCACCACTGCGGCCAGCCCTTCGTCCAGAAGGGTCCGCTCGCGACGATGCAGACGGCGCTCCAGAAGCCCGCGCTCAGGGCCAGGAAAAGCCCGAGCCGGTGAATGCCCAGCTCACCGATGGAGTAGCCGATGAAGTCCCGGAAGAAGGAGTCCTCGTACTCCGCCGTCTTCACGCGCTCGCCCTTCTGCGGGTTGAGCGCCGAGAGGATGAGGCCGCCGTGAAGCGAGAGCGCCAACGTCGTCGTGAAGAAGAACGTGATGGCGATCATGTGCGCGGGATTGTAGTGGAAATGCAGGTACTGGTACCCGATGTTCGACACCCAATCGAGGTGGCTGAAGATGCCATAGGGGAAGCCATGGCCCCAGGCGCCGAGAAGCACCGGGCGAATGACCACCAGGGACACGTAGGCGAACACGGCGGTCCCGAAGGCCACGGGCACGTGGTAGCCCATGCCGAGTTTTCGGCTGATTTCGACCTGCCGCAGCGCCCAGCTCACGAAGGCGCCGATCGCGCACATCGTGATCAGCTGCCAGTAGCCGCCTTCCGCGAGGGGCGCGAAGCCGAGGCCATACTCCATCGGGGGCGGGGCGACGTTGATCTTCCAGATGTTCCAGGTCGGACCGGCCGCCGCATCCACGAGGATGAGGCCGGTACCCACGAGGGTGAAGAAGATGGTCGTGAAGCCGAAGAACCCAACGTAAAAGGGCCCGAGCCAGAAGTCGAAGAGGTCGCCTCCGACCAGGGTTCCGCCGCGTACGCGGTACCGCCTCTCAAAGCTCAGAAGGGACATTCATCCTCCCAGGAGGTCATGGCCGAATCCCCGGCCGTTCTCGTCGGAAAGCGAAGTCGCCGCCCCCCGAGGCCCGGCGCAACCGAGCCTCTGCGCACCAAGGTTTGGAAAACCTCCGCTCGCAGGAGTGTAAATCTATCTAGACGCCTCAGAGTGTCAAGCAAAAGTGACGCTCGGAGGCGTCAGGCGCCGGCGAAGGGCGCGGCCATCGACGCACGAAGCAGGGCCCCGACCCGATCCGGGCGCTCCTCGTGGAGGAGATGACCGGCGCCGGGGAGCTGGAGCAGCCGCGCCCGCGGGAGCCGAGCGGCCGCGGCACGCTGCTGGGCGAGAGGCACGGCGCGATCCCGGGCACCGGCCAGCAGCAGGACGTCGAGGTCGAGCTGGCCGAGGGATCCCCACAGGGGTTCGAGGTCCCAGGCCGCCAGCATTCCGAGCACGGCGCCGACGTGCGCGGTGTCCGCCGCCAGGGCGCCGTAGCGAGCGCGGCTGGCCTCGTCGAGGTGCTCGGAGCCGGTGCCGCGCAACACGTCGCCCACGCCCGTGCGGCGAAAGCGCCCGGCGATGGCGCGCGCGAAGGTGGGTCGGGCCAGGAGCTCGGCGGCTAGGGGAAACACCGCGCGGGCGACGCCGCGGAAGGGCATGAGCGCCGCCGCGAGCCCGACGAGTTGCCGGGGCTGGGCCAGACCGAGGCGCGTGAGCTCGAGGCCGATGGCGGCGCCTGCGGAGTGGCCGAGGACCACCTGCGGCGCGCAGCCGGTCTCCGCGAGCAGTCGCCCGAGGGCCCGGGCCATGCCGGCCAGGGAGAGGTCCCGGGGCCGCTCGGTCCCGGCGTGACCGGGCAGGTCCGGCGTGAGGACGCGGAAGCGGTCGCTGAGCCAGGGCGTGAGCGCGTCGAAGCTATGACCGGAGGCGCCGGTGCCGTGCAGGGCCAGCAGGAGCGGCCCGGATCCGGCATCCCGCAGGGTCCAGCGCAACCCGCCGGCAGCGAGGACCCTGGGGGCGCCGGCTGCCTCCCCCGGCGGGTTCACGCGGCGCGACCGCCAGCGAGCGCCGAGACCTCACGCGCGACGCCCTGCGCGTCGAGGTAGGGAAGCGGCAGGTAGCGGGCCCCGAGGGCCTCGGCGAGGGCCTTGGCCCGGGGACGCGGCCGCGGGGCCGTATCGAGGAAGAGGCAAGGCACGCCGGCCTCGCGCAGCGCCGCGGCGCTCGCGTGGGCGTCCTCCCGGGCGGCGGCGGGGTCCGGTCGGCCGTCCCGGGCCACGTTGGCGCGCCCGTCGGTCATCACCACCACCAGCGGCGTCTGTCCCCGGCGCCGCGCGTCCTCGGCCAGCGCCAACGCGGCGTCGAGGCCGGCGGCGATGGGCGTGGTCCCGCCCCCGGCCATGCCCGCGAGCTCCCGGCGCGCGCGGGTCAACGAGCGCGTCGGCGGCAAGAGCAGCTCCGCCTCCTGGCCCCGGAAGGCGAGGAGCGCGACGTGGTCCCGGCGCGAGTAGCAGTCCGCGAGCACCCGAAGCACGGCGCCCTTGGCCTCGCCCAGGCGCCGGAGCGCTGCGGAGCCCGAGGCGTCGACGCAGAAGATCACCCGCGTCTCCGTGCGCTGACGGAAGCGCGTGGTCCGGAAGTCGCTCGTCCGTACGCGGACCGGGTCTCCGGGCCGGCGCTTCCGAAGCCGCTGCCAGGGCGCCGCGGCCCGGAGCGTCTCCACCACGTTGAGGCGCTGGCCCGGTCGCGGGGCCGCGGCCAGCGTGCCGGCCGGACGGCCGCCGGCGAAGGAGGGCCCGAGCACGCCCGCCTGTCCCGCGCTGCCGCTTCGCACCGCCGCCCCCGCCCGGAGCGCGTCGAGGAGGCCACTCGGGATTCCGCTCTCCGCCGCGTCGAGGACGAGGTCGTCGAGCGCCTCCGGCGCAGGCGGGGGCGGCGGCGCCTCCGCGTCGTCCGGCGGACGCTCTTCGGGAGCGCCCTGGTCCGGCGTCTCGTCCTCCTCGTCCTCCTCGTCCTCGTCGAGGCGCTCGGGCAGCCGCTGCGCACGCGGGCCGAGCACGAGTCGCGCCGCCCACTCGAGGTCCTCGGCCTCGACGGTCTCCCGCCCTTCGAGGGCCGCGTTGGCCCGCGCCGCCCGGGCGGCCATCAGCGTGGCCCGGAGCGACGCGATGCCCAGGCCGAGGGCCCCGCGGGCGAGCGCTTCGAGCGCTTCGCCGGGCAGCTCGACGCCGCGGAGCTGGGCCCGCGCGGCGTCGACGAGCGCCGGATCCGGCGGGGCCGGCGCCGGCCCGCGCAGGTCCGGCGCGCTCAGCTCGAGCACGAAGGCCAGCCGGTCCCGGAGCGGTTCCGGGAGCGCTTCTCCTTCGCTTCGAAGCCCCTCGTCGAGGGCCACGAGGCCCAGCCGGCAGGGCACGCGCTCCGTGAG
>JBCCAW010000001.1:0-48714 GCA_039814655.1 Myxococcota bacterium
CACCAGGGCGAACGCCCAACGAGTCCGCGCACGTGACTGCCGACGACGAGGTCCATGGTGCGAACCAGCCCGTTGCACGCCGAGCGCCAGCCCCGGACCTCGCGTAGGCGGATCGTCGAACGCCCCTTGAGCTTGGCCTTCGTGAAGTCCTGGTGCGCGATGGCGTTGCGCCAGCTCATAAGCTCGTCGAGCTTCGCCTTGCGTCTGCTGCTCTTGGTGTCCTCCGCGTCCAACGTCGCCCACAGCGCAAGTCCGAGCCGTTTGAAGTCAGACTCCAGGTTGTCGGGGTTCGGATTGCCGCGGTCTAGCTTCCGGCCCCTGGTCAGCTCCACCTGCATGATCGGGCTGAGGCTCGTGGGGCGTGCCGATTTGGCGAGAAATGCGGAAGCCGTTGAGTGCACGTCGCGGCAATAGGCTTGGAAGTAGGAAGAGAGCAATACGGTGTAGGCCTGGTTCACCTGTTGCGTCGTGTGGCGACGTCCCGGGCCCGAACCGCCGAGCGCCGCATGTGCCAACTCGAGACGATTGAGTTCCGCCTTCCGAGAGCCGAACCAGGCTTCGTGGGCTTTCGAGTGCATGTCAGGCCGCCACCAGGGCATGCGTGCCCTTCGCCGGGGCGCACTCGGCGTGTCGGCTGCTCAGTCGTCGGTGTACGGATCTGCCGCGCGTGTGCGTCGATGCGGCCGTTCCGGCCCGGTCGATGAGGCATCGGGTCGGTAGCGTGGGGAGCGTCATGCGAGCGAGGTAGGCACCAAGGCCCTTCGAGGATTGCTGAACCCTGTGACGTAGGCCTGCCGATGCCCATCCGGGCGAGGCCCCGTCCGCTCAACACTCCCCGTCCCTCAGCACGCCCAGCCCCTGCTGCAGCGCCGTGCAGGCGTTGTCGTAGGTCTGACCGTCGCAGGCGCAGACGGGGGCGAGAATGTCGTCGCAGGCCTCGGGTCGGGGAAGGCACACGCCCTCGTCGCCGCGTATGCCGCAGCCGTCGTCTGCGTAGTCGCAGTAGGTGCCCGGTCCGCAGGGGGGGCCCGAGCCGCAGTTGCGCTCGCAGTCGGCGTTGCCGCGGAAGCATGCGAGAAGGTCCACGTAGAGCTCGCCGCAGTCCGCCCCCACGCACTCGCAGCCGCTCAGGAACTCGCAGGTCGCTCCGTTCCACGCCACGCCGAGCCCCAGCGCGCACACGCCCTCGCCGCGGGCGTCGAAGGGCGCGCATTGCGGCGGCGGCGGGCAGTCCTCCACATCCGGGCAGTTGAAGGCGCCGCGGGGGCAAATCAGGTCCTCGCCGCCCGTCTCACAGTTCGGCACCGGGCAGCAGCTCTCGGCCTCGGGCCCACAGGGCGTGTCCCCGCACACCAGCGGCATCGCCAGGTCCCGGGTGCCCGCGTCCGTCGCGGCCATGTCCCGCGCTCCCGCGTCGCCTCCCGGCGCGCCCCCCACCACCACGCCCCGCGCGCAGCCCAGGAGAATCATCAGTGGCACGGCTTGGCTCAGTCGAAGCGGCATGCGCCACCTTGGAGCACCGAGCGTGCCATGCGCCAGGCCGGCTCCCTCCATGCCTCCTCATCGTGTGCCGCCGCCCCGAAGCGCCGCCTCGGCGACGCCGCTGCGCTCGCTATGGCATGCTCGGTCCATGGGGCCGAGCTCATGGCGACCAAGCTCGTGGCGACCAAGCTCGTGGCGGGGCGCGGCGCTGCTCGTCGCTTGGCTCGTCGCCTCCTGTGAGGCCGGCGGGCCGCCGCCGGAGCCCTGGGAGTTTCGGGTGCAGATGGACCTGCAGCCGGGCATCGAGGTCGCGGACCTTCGCATCGACGGCGTGCTGGCCAACGGCGCCACCGGCGTGCTGGCCCGCCGAGAGCTGACGCTCGCCGACGACCTCTTCCGTGAGCCCAGGTGGGTCGCGACCGTCGCGCCGGGCGACGTCTTGCCCTTCGTCGTCGCCTTCGACGTGGTCGCCCTCGACGCGCTCGGCGCCGTAGTCCTGCGCGACCGGCGGCCGCGTCCGCCGCGCTCCGGGGTTGTCGAGGTGCGGCTGCTTCGCTCCTGCCTGGGCGTCTCCTGCGCCGGCGAGAGCGCCTGCCTTGGCGGGCGCTGCGTGCCCCTCGACTGCCGCCGCGGCGACGAGGCGAGCTGCCCGCCTCCCACGTGCACGGAGGACAGTGAGTGCGCGCCCGCGTCCACGCCCTGCGAGACCTTCTCCCGCTGCGAGGCCGGGCTGTGCCTGACGCGCATCGACCACTCTCTCTGTCCGATCCGGGAGCGATGCGACCTCGCCCTTGGCTGCGTGTCGGTGCCGGGGTTCGCTGCGGCCCCCGGCGAGGCCTGCCGCAACTCGTTCCAGTGCGAGAGCGGCGCCTGCGAAGGGGGCATCTGCTGCGACCGCGCGTGCTCGGCCTGCGAGCGCTGCGACGCCGGAACCTGCGTCGTGCGGGCCGGCTTCTCCGGCCCGGAGCCCGGCCCGGAAGTCTGCGACGGCCTCGATGACGATTGCGACGGGCGCATCGACGAAGGCGTCGAGACGAGCGACGTCGACGATTGCGGCGCCTGTGGCCTTCGCTGCGCGTCCGGCGAGTCGTGCAACGGGAAACGCTGCGTCGTCGACGCGCCCTGCGAGCGCTACCTGGGCTTTCCCTGCGCCGAGCTCGAAGTCACGACCAGGGCCGCGCCCTACCGCATTCCTGCGGGCTTCGCCCAATCGGTGGCCTTCGACGGGGAGCTGCTCGCCGTGGGCGCGCCCTTGGACGACCTGCCCTTCGCCGGCATCGACGCGGCGCCCCTCGAAGCGCCAGCTCCCGGGGCGGATCGGTCCGCAGGCGCGGCCTTCGTCTTTCGCGTGGACGGCGACGACATCCGCATCGAAGCGGCCCTTCGCTTGCCGAGCGACGTGCTCGAAGACCGGAGCTTCACCTACCATTTCGGGCGGCACGTGGCGCTCTCCGGCGCAAGGCTCGCGGTCGCCGGCGGTCTCTTCCCCACCGTTTACCTCTACGTGCGCGACGACGCCGGGACCTGGTCCCTCGACCGGACCCTCCCCGGGCGCGAGGCCGTGCTGAGCCTCGCGTTCTCGTCCACCGGGGATCTCGTCGTCCTTCGCCTGGCTCGCGTTCAGGTCGTGCGGCCGGACGGCTCGCTGCGGTTGGACCTGGCGGTGCCCGCGGGCCCGGTGACGCTCGCGGTCGATGGGGAGCGGCTGGCGGTGCGTACGAGGAACTCGCTCATCGCCGGCACCTTCGCCACGGGTCTCGCACCCGTCGAAGAGTCTCTTCGCTTTCCCGGGGCCGTCACCTTTGCCGGCGACTGGCTGCTCGGCCTCGAGGCGTCGTCGCTGCTCTCGTTCCGGGAGGGCGCGGGAGGCTGGGTGAGGGAGCGCGCCATCGCCTTGCCCGAAGGGTCCACCTTCGCCGGTCCCTTGGCCGTGACCGACGATTGGATTGTCCTTGGCGCGCCCAACGACCGGCTCACCGACGCGCCGGGCGTGGGCGCCGACACACGGCTCCGAGCCGGTACGGGTACCTCGGGCGCGGTCTATCTCTACCCGCGCGCGGACGACGGAGGGCCTATCGACGCGCCGCTCTACCTGCGCCCCTTGGACGACGACGCTCCGCGCGCTCGCTTTGGCGAGGCCGTCGCCGTCCAGGACGGCACGCTCTTCGTCACGGCCCCCGGCGACGATTCGGGAGTCGGCCTGGTGCGGGCCTTTCGGCTGCGCCCCTGAACCCGCGCGCCGGCACCCGTCGCGTCACGGCACCCGGCGGTACCCATCGCGCGGCGGTGTTACTCGGGCGCCGTGTAACTCGGGCGCGGCGGTGCTACTCCGGCGCCGCCGCGCGGTCGCGTTCGCAGGCGATCCACTCGCCGAGCAGCAGGCGCTCGTCTGGGCTCGGGCCGCCGCCCGGGGGCATCGAATCGTTGTCGTCGGCGGCGCGGTTGTAGATGAGCTCCAGCCGGTTGAGCACGCCGGTCTGCTCGTCGAAGTTCACGCCTTCCGGGGCGCCGCCGCGGGCCATCAGGCCCTCGAGGCCGCTGCCGTGGCAGCCCGTGCACCAATTGCGCACGAAGGGCTCGCCGAAGGTCTCCCAGTCGAGCGTGCTCCCCTCGGGACACGCCCGCAGCGAATAGACCCGCGCTTCGCCGCGCGGGCCCGCGGGGCTGGCGCCCTCGGCCGCGCACCCGAGCGGCAGCGAGAGCAACGCGAGCCAGGCGAGCGCCGCTCTACCCATGGAAGGCCCGGAGCGGGACGGCGCCGGGGAAGGCCGTGGCCGCGTTCACGCCCGCGGCCTCGAGCACGCCCGCGGCGAAGTTCGCCGTTTGAATGCGCGCGCCGGCGGCGCTCTCTTCGCCCGTCTCCAGGTCGAGGCGCACGCTCTTGAAGTCGCTCGTCGTGCGGCCAAAGGTGCGCCCGCCGCGCACGCCGGCCCCGACGATCATCGCGCTCGCCACGGGCCAATGGTCCTTGCCGCCGCTCGGGTTGAGGAGCGGCGTCCGGCCCATCTCGCTCACCACGACCACCATGGTCTCGTCGCTCAGGCCCGCGTCCTCGAGGCCGCCCATGAGCCCGTCGAGCGACGCGAAGAGCAGCTCGTGCAGGTTGTTCTGGAGCGCGTTGTTCTCGTGCGTGTCGAAGCTGCCGATCTCCACCATCACCGCCTGCGAGAAGTCGCGGCGGAGCGCCTCGATGCCCACCTCGAGCTGCGCCGCCGGGTCCGCCACCAGCGCGCGCTCGCCAAAGCCCGCCTCGCCGATGAACTGCCGGAGCTGGTCCGCCCGGCCCCGCGCGGCCCGCAGCTCCTCGGCCCGTCGCGTCGCCGTGCGCCGCGCCGCCGCCGCCCCAAAGCTCGCCTCGCGCTCGGCCCGGAAACCCGCCAGCAGCGCCTCCTCCGCCGAGGTCGGCACCACGTTCGGCGCGCCCATGAAGTCCGGGTAGGCCTGCGCCGGGTCCGCCAGCGCCAGGAGCTGGTTCGTGAGCCCCACGCGCCCCGTGAGCGACTCGAGGTCGCCGGCGCGCGCCGTGCTGCCGAGCACCAGGTAAGGGATGGGCCGGTCCGCGCCCAGGCAGGACGCCGTCAGCGCGCCCACGTCCGGCGCGTCGTCCCGAGGCGTGCCCGTGAGCACGCGCTTTTCGCAATCGCGATGCACGAAGCTGCGCACCTCGATGCCGTGCACCACGGCGGTCTGCTCGCCCCAGCGCTCGAAGAAGCGGCCCACGCTCGGCCGGCTCGGCGCCGTGTGCACCTCCAGGTCCGCAAAGCGCCGCACCACGCCCGGCGCGCCGTCGATGGTCGCCACGTCCGGCTTCGGGTCGATGCTGTAGGTCGTGTCCCAGCCGCCGCGCGCATACACGAGCACCAGCCGCCGCGGTGCGCGCTCCGTGCCGCCCACGTCGGCTCGCGCGGCGCTGGCGCCGAGGCGCCCGAGCGTCGCCGGACCGAGCGCCGTCGTGCCCAGCGCCGTCGTGCCCAGCGCGGCCGTACCGAGCGCCGCCGCGCCGCCCCGAAGCAGCGCACGGCGCGAAACGGTCGTGCCCTGGGAAACAGGCGTGCCCGGGGAAAGGAACCGGCTCTTTCGTCGCGTCATCGGTCTCTCCTCAGTAGGTCGCGAAGCGAGGGTCTTCGAGTAGCGCGGCCAGCGTGAGCCCCCAGGCCCGCTCCGGGTCGCCGGACTCGGCGCGCAGCCCGGCGAAGAGCGCCTGGGCCGCGTCGAGGGCCGGGTCGTCCGGCGCCAGCCGCACGCCGTAGAGGCGCCGCTGGAGCTGGGCGAGCACCGCGCGCACCATGGCCTCGTCCGTGGTGCGGAGATCTGCGTCCGGGAAGAGGCGTCGCCGCTCGCCCGGCGCTTCGAAGTCCGCGCGCACCACGTGGAAGGCCGCGCGGCGGGCCAGCGTCTCGCGTACCAGGCTGCTCGTGGCCGTGGCCGAGCGCGCCGGCGTCGTCACCGTGAAGCCGTCCGTGCCGCCGGCGAGCACTTCGTAGCCGAGCACCGAGTCGTCCATCAGGTCGATGACGCCGAAGGTCGTCCCCGGGTCCTGTAGGAGCGCGTCGACGTCGAGCAGCATGCGGTAGCCGGTCAGGTCCTCCACCGCGCGCGCGAGCTGCCGCGGCCGCGCCAGGTGGAGCCCCTCGCTCCAGGCGTCCTCCTCGGCGTCCGAGCCCGCCAGGCGAAAGGCCGGCGCGAGCACCACGGCCCGGGCCAGGGCCCGCGCGTTCAGGTCTGCCTCGGTGAACACCGTGTAGAGCTGCTCGACGAGCGGGCGCGGCACGTCGCTCTGGGGCACGCGCAGCAGGTACGAGGCGAAGTGCCGCGAGGCGCAGAGCGCGAAGCGCGGGTCCGCGGCGATCTCCTGGCCGAGCTCGGCGATGGTCGACGCCGGCCGGCCGAAGTAGGCCGGGTCCGCCGTGCGCCGCGGCGCGGCGTTTTCCGGATCGAAGAGCGGGAAGGGCGTGGGGTAGCTGAAGGTCGCGATGGCCGGCGCGCCGCCGCCATAGGGCGCAAAGAACGCCGCCAGCGGGTCCAGGCTCTGGTGGCAGTTCTGGCAGCTCTCCTGCTCGGCGATGGCGTTCTCCACGGCCGCGTCGTCGCCGAGGTCCACGTCCGTGTCGATCTCCACGCTCCGGTCCAGGAAGTCGAAGCAGAGCAGCGCGCGGCTCACCATGTTCGCCCGGCCGCGGTTCCGGTTGAAGAAGGTCGAGTCGTGGCGGTTGAAGATGGCGCTGTCGCTCAGGATGCCCGCCACGTCGCGGCCGTCCGCCGGCCGCACGGCCTGCCAGCCGCCGCGCGCTTCGTCGTAGGGCAGGCCCCACACCGTCGCGACGGTCTCGTCCGCGAACACGTAGTCCGCCGTGACGATCTCGCCGTAGCTCAGGTCCCGGTCGATGATGTCGGCGATGAGCTCGAGGGGGCTGTCCGTGAGCGAGCGGTTCAGCTCGAGCTGCGGCACGTCCGCCAGCGGGCCGAAAGGCCGGAAGCCGAAGATGGCGCTGAAGCCGTCCAGGTTCATGCCCAGCACGTCGCCGTGCAGGTCCCGCATGGTGTCCAAAAAGCGCGGGTCGTAGAGGTAGTTCTCCACGAGCTCCACGTAGCGGCCCGGGTCCGCCTCGATGGCGTCGAGCTCGTCCAGCGTGGGCCGCGTGCCGCGGAGCGCCATGGAGGCGCGGGTCAGGAGTGCCGCCGGGCCGAGCTCGTCGCGGAGCTCGCTCGGCGCGGGCTCCACGGGCTCCGCCGCGTCACCGCAGGCCACCAGCGCCAGCAGCGCCAAGAGCGCGTGCCCGCGGCCCCGCGCGTAGGTCCTTGCTCGTCTCACGGGCCGTCTCCTTCCGGTGCGTCGTCCATGGCGGGCGCCTCGCCGAAGCAGAGCGCGTAGGTCTCGCTCATCAAGTCCAGGCACACCGCGGCGCGGGTGAAGACGCAGATGTTCACCGCCTCTTCTTCGGCGCTGCAGCGCGGGTCGGCGCACCCGCCGTCGGCGCAGTCGACCTGGCAGCAGCGCTGCGCCACGTATTCGGCCTCGCAGCCGCGGGTCTGCGCGCAGCCCACCAGCAGCCGGAGCGCACAGCTCGCGCAGTCCCCGAAGAAGCCGTTGGGCGGCGAGGCGTCGGCGCCCAGGCAGCCGAAGACGCAGCCGATGTTGCCGGGCTCGAGCGGGCCACAGGCGTCGACGCAGGCGCGCGTGTCCGCGGTGCAGTAGGTGGCACCGTCGGGCTCCGGCGGCGGCACCGGCAAAAAGCCGCACTGGGCCTCGCGCTCCGGGTCCGAGGTGACCGGCGGGCTCATGCCGTCGCCGAGGGCTTCGAAGGGCGGGAGGCTCCCGGCGAGGCCGCCGTCCATCCCGTGGATGGGCGCGGTCTCGTCGCCGCAAGCGGCGGCCACGAGCGCGCAGGCGAGCGCGAGCTGGCGTCGAGCGAACACGGTTTGCCTCCCCAAGCCCGAGCGGGCTTGCCCAAGTCTACGGAGATTCCTCCGCCCCGCTTCCCTGTCGCGTCGATTCTTGTCGCGTCGGGCCACGGCTCCTTTCATCGACGGCAGGTCCGAAGATTGGCTGAAGGCGCGCTCAACGTCGCGGCGCGATGGTCAAGCTCGTCGGGGTGCGACCGCGGTTTCGGGCGACCTGCACGATGGCCTCGGCGTCGCGCCACCAGGCCTGTGCTTCGCCGCGCGTCCAGGGGCCTACGGGCAGCGCACGGAGGGCGCTCGCGAGGGCTCCGGCGTCCTTGAAACGTTCGTTCGGCTCCTTGGCCAGGCAGCGAAGCACGAGCGCCTCGAGCTCCGGGCACACGTCCGGGACCCGCGCGGAGAGCGGCGTGGGCGCGCTGTGCAGGTGGTGGCCGAAGACCTCGACCGTCGAGCCCTTGAACACCGGCTCGCCGGTCAAGAGAAAGTGCGCCACGGCGCCGAGCGCGTAGAGGTCCGCGCGCGCGTCCACCTCTTCTGGCCGGGCCAGCGCCTCCGGGGCCATGTAGAGCGGCGTGCCCTGCACCGTGTCGGCTTGGCTCAGGCCCGGGTCGCCGCCCTGCACGTCTTTGACCAGGCCGAAGTCGAGCACCTTGACCACGTCGGCGACGCCGCCGCGCTGGCAGATGACCAGGTTGTCCGGCTTCACGTCCCGGTGCACCAGCCCGAGGCCGTGCGCTTCGGCGAGCGCGTCGGCGGCCTGGGTCAGGAGATGCACGGCGCGGCGCTCGGGCAGCGGGCCCAGCTCGTCGACCAGGTCCTGCAGGCTAAGGCCTTCGAGGTACTCCATCACGTAGAAGAAGACGCCCTCGCGCGTTCGGCCGAAGTCGAAGATGGCCACGGTGTTCGGGTGCGTGAGCCGCGTCGTCTCCTGCACCTCGCGCTCGAAGCGCGCGATGGCCTTTTCGCCGGCCTTGGCGCTCGGCAGGAGCTTGAGCGCGGCGGGGCGCCGGAGCATGCGATGCCGCGCCTTGTACACGACGCCCATGCCGCCTTCGCCGATCTTCTCTTCGAGCGTGTACTGGCCCAGCTCCTGCGCCGCGCGGACCCTGGCCTCGAGGCCGTAGACCACGTGGCTGATCACCGCGGCCACGAAGGCCGTGCCGAAGGTGGTCATGACCCCCATCGCCGCGGGAAAGTCCGAGCCTTCGTTGCGGAACGCCTGCTCCGCGTAGGCCGGCGGCACCTCGACGGTGATGCCCTCCCAGCCGCGCACGGCGAAGTAGGTCGAGAGGCTTCCGGCGGCGACGGCGACGAGCGCGCTGAGCCCGGGCGGGCTCGGAATGAGGCCCGCGCGGAGGAGCACGACGAAGGTGATGAACACCGGGATGAAGAGCGAGAGCGCCCCGCCCACGCCTTCGATGGGCGGCACCACCGGCAGCACGGCGAGCACGCTCGTCGTCACGGCCACGCTGCCGAGCTCCACGGCACGGCTCACGGCGCGCGGGTGCGCTCCGCGGCGCATGAGGAGCCAGCCGCTTCCGTTGACGGCGAGGGCCACCAGCGACGCGATGCGCGTGCTCGAGAAGATGGGCTCCCCGGGCGCCGACACGGACCAATCCGCGGCGAGCGCGAGGCCGAAGAAGGCCACCGCGAAGCGCGCAAAGGTGCGCACCCGGCTCTGCAGGTAGGCGCGCGGGTCCTCGAAGGGCTCGGCCATCTACGCCCTTGTACACGCCCCGGCGGCGGCGCTCAGCCTTCGCCGTAGAGGCCCTTGGCGTAGCTGGGCCCGTAATGCGCCTCGAGGTCTTCCAGGCTCGTCTCCGGCGCTTCGATGGCCTTCACGATCTCCGCGCGGCTGGGCATGGCCTCCGGCGTCCAGGCGCCGTGGTCCCAGAGGCGGCTCCGCAGGAAGGCCTTGGCGCAGTGATAGAAGAGCGTCTCGATCTCGACCTCGAGGGCCAGCCGCGGCCGGTGGCCGTTGACCACCAGCGCGTCGAAGTAGTCCGCCTCGCGCACGACGCGCGCCTTGCCGTGAATGCGGAGCGTGTCGCTCCGGCCGGGGATGACGAAGAGGAGCCCCACGTGCGGGTTTTCGAGCACGTGGTGAAAGCCGTCGGCCCGCTTGTTCCCCGGGCGCTCGGGGAGGGCCAGGTGCGTGTCGTCGAGCACGTGCACGAAGCCCGCCGGGTCGCCCTTGGGGCTCACGGCGCAGCGCCCCGTCGCGTCGGCCGTGGCGACGAGGCAGAAGGACGCCTGCGCGAGCCAGCGCCGGTCCATGGCGTGCAGGGCCTGCCGGTCCTTGTTCGCGGCGCGAACGCTCGGCTCCCCCAGGATGGACCGCAGCTCGGCGGCGCTTTCGACGACCTTCGAGGGCATGGCGCAGCCATAGCAGCCGCCGGGCGTGCCATGCCCCTCGGCCGGCGCGATGCGGCGGCGCGAGGGATGTGGGCTACCCTCCCCAAGTGAGGAGCCTCGAAGACGCCGACGCCGCCCGCTCGGGCGACCGCGCGGCCGCGCTGGAGGCCTATGCGTCGCTGCAGGACGCGATCTCGCCCCGTGACGCCGAGCGCGTCCTGTGGATCGCAGACCAGTCGGCGCCGGGCCCTCCAGCGGAGCTCGACCGGCTCTTCGCGCGGGTGCTGGCGGACGAGGGCGACTTGGTGCTCGTGCGCGCCGCCTACCACGCGCGGGCGCTCATCGCCTGGTTCGGCGGGCGCAGCGACGAGGCCGAGGCCGGCTGGACGGAGGCGATGCGCCTCGAAGCCGCGGGCCGAGACCGCTTCTGGATCCGTTCGTGCCTCAACCTGGGCATGGCGCTTCTGGCGCGCGGCTGCCTCTTCGAGCCCGTCGTGCTCACGGGCATGGGCGCCCGGGCGGCGGCGGCGGCGGGGCAGCCCTACCTCGAGGCCTATGCGGCCTTCGTCCGCGCCACGCTGCTCTTGGGCATCGACGACGTGTCGCGCGCCGAAGCGTCGGCGGCCGTGGCGCGGTTGGCCGCCGCCGCCGTGGAGGACCCCGGTGAGCTCCGCGTGCTCCAGTACCTCCGCTTCGACCAGAGCGTCGAGCTGCTCCGCGCGCGCGGCGAGCTGCACGCGGCCATGGCCGAGCTCGACCGGCAGCGGGCTTGGCTCGAGGCCTACGGACAGGCGGAAGCCGTCGTGCTCGCCGAGGTCGAGGGCCGGCGCCTCGCCGTTCAATACGAGCTCGAGCCGCACGCTCGCGCGGCGATCGTCGAGGCGCTCCAGCGGCTGCCGGAGACGCACGGTCTCGGCCCCGTGTGGGCGGGTGATGGGCGCCGCGAAGCCGGGGCCCTCGCGGTCCGCTACGCCGTCGAATGTGGTAGCGCTGCCGTGGCGGAGCGGGAGGCCCGGGTGCTGATGGACGACCTCCGCGCGGAGACCCGCGCGTCCCGGCGCGTGAAGCGCGCCATGGGCCTCGGCCAGCTCCTGGCCAAGCTGGGGCCCGGCTTCGAGACGCTGACGCGCGACGCGCTCGCTCTCGCGTCCGAGGCCTGCCTCGCGCGCATTCAGGCGGCCGAGCGCGCCAGCCGGGACATCCCGGCGCTGGCCGAGGCCACGCCGCACGATTGGCAGATCCTTGCGGACTTCCGCCGGCGTCTTCGCGACGAGCAAGCCGCCGTGCTCGCGACCGTCGCCGAGGTGCTCCAGCCCGGCGCGCCGGCCTTCGACTTGCTCGTCCGGGACGACATGATCTGCATCTGCGCGTGGTGCTCACGGGTCCGCACGCGGGCGGACGCCTGGCTACCCATCGCGCATTACGTCCCGAGCGCCGGCGCCTTTGCCGTGACGCACGGCATGTGTGAGACGTGCGAGGCGATCTACTTTGCCAAGTGAGACTCGCCCCGCTTCGGCTCAGCTGGCCTTGCGGTACTGCTCGGCCTTGAACTCGATGTTCACGGCGTTGCCTTCGAGGCTGACCTCGACCTCTTCGCCGTAGTACTTGCCGATCCCCTTGGCGAGACCGGGCATGAGCGCCACGAGGCCGCGGGACGAATCGTAGTTCATCACGAGCTTTGTCGGATCCGATTCATCGTAGGTGAAGCGCGGCGGCCGCGCGTTCTCCATGGTGGAGGTGATCGTGACGTGGATGGCGTCCAGGCTCAGGAGGAACTCCCGGGCGTTGCTCGCCTTCTGAAAGTAGGAGTCGTAGATCGACGGCGCGTAGCTCGTGGACCAGTGCATGCCGAAGGCCTCCATGGCGGCGTCGGCGCTGATGCCGAGCACCTCGGCGGTGATGCCGATCATTTTCACGGCATCGGCGTCCGGGACGTCCTCGCTCGACGTGAACTCACGGTCCGCTTCGTGGCCGGCTTTCACGAGGATCTCTTCCCACTGCTCGTCGCTAAAGTTGTCGCGAACTACCTCTTCGAGGCAACGAACGATCGTACCCTTCATTGCGTACTCCCCTCGCCTCGGCGGGTGAATGAAGTGCCGAGACCCCGGGGGGAACGACACCTTTTGCCGAATCGTGAATCCCGCGGCAAAGACACTTCGGTCTGCGCACACCTTCATCCGCGGCGGGCGGAGTCGTTCCCTGGGCGCAGGGAGCATGCCGTGACCGCAGAAGCCATCGCGCCGAACAGCCAGCCCGACCGCCGCGAGGATGCGCGGCTGGCGGAGCTCGAGGCCAAGCTTGCCGAACTCGAGGAGCGGGCGACGAACGCCGAGTCGGAGCTGGGACTGCTTCGCGCGCAGATCCAGGGCGCGCACGTGCCCATGGCACGGCTCGGGGACGACCGCTGCTTCGTCGAGGCCAACGCGAGCTTCACGGACCTCGTCGCGCGCCTCGCGCTTCTCGATGCCGGCGTGGCACTCGAGGGCCAGAGCGCCGCGCTCCTGAACGGCTGCAGCCAAGATTGGCCGGCGACGCTCCAGGACCATGACGCGCTTCCGACCAAGGCGACGCTCGTCTTCGGTACGTCGACGCTCGAGGTGGTGTGGGACGCCATTCGCGGTAGCGAGGGCCACGTGGTCGGCTACCAGTGCGTGTGCGAGGACGTGACCGAGCGCGTGCACCTCGAAGCCGAGCGCATGGCGCAGCGTGAGAATGAGCGGGACAAGCAGAAGAAGGACCAGCGGCGTGCGCGTTCCATTCGTCGCGCCGTGGAAGCGGCGCGGAAGGGTGACCTCTCGGTGAAAGTGCCCGTGAAGGGCGACGACGTGCTCGCGGAGCTCGCTCAGGACATCGGCGGGCTCATCGCCGAGTTCCGTACCTCGCTCGTGAAGATCGGCGAAGGCTCGAAGAGCCTGGCGACCTCGAGCGCGGAGCTGACGACCGTGAGCACGACGCTGGCGACCAATGCCGCGGAGACGACGCAGCAGGCCGTGGTGGTCTCCGAGTCCGCGGACCAGGTCTCGAGCTCCGTGGAGACCGTGGCCGCGGGCATCGAAGAGATGAGCGCGTCGGTCAAGGAGATCGCCAAGAGCGCCCAGAACGCGGCCCAGGTGGCGACGGAAGGCGTGGAGGTGGCGCGGTCGACGAACGCGACCGTGGCCAAGCTCGGCGAGAGCAGCGCGGAGATCGGCAAGGTGGTCAAGGTGATCACCTCCATCGCCCAGCAGACCAACCTCCTCGCCCTCAACGCGACCATCGAGGCCGCGCGCGCCGGCGCGGCCGGCAAGGGCTTCGCCGTCGTCGCCAACGAGGTGAAGGAGCTCGCCAAGGAGACGGCCAAGGCCACCGAAGATATTTCGCAGAAGATCGAGGCGATTCAGGGCAATACGAAGAGCGCCGTGGACGCCATCGACCGCATCGGCGGGATCATCGGCCAGGTGAACGAGATTCAGGGCACCATCGCGCTCTCCGTGGACGAGCAGCGCTCGACGACGAACGAGATCAGCCGCTCCCTCAACGAGGCCGTGCGCAGCACGCGGGACATCGCCGACACCATCAACGGCGTGGCCACGGCGGCGCGCAGCACCACCGGCGGCGCGGAAAAGA
This sequence comes from Myxococcota bacterium, assembly GCA_039814655.1. Taxonomy (GTDB): domain Bacteria; phylum Myxococcota_A; class Polyangia; order Polyangiales; family Houyiibacteriaceae; genus CALCTH01. Next base: position 13,846 of record JBCCAW010000001.1, read on the forward strand.
CGCAGGCCACGGCGGAGACCTGCTCCAACCTCGCCGGGGACCTCGACGCGCTCGTGGCCCGCTTTACGGTCTGAGGGCCCTCAGCGGCTGATGAGCACGCGCTCGAGGGTCACCCGGTCGATGGCCTGAACGCCCGTCGGGTTCCGGTTCGCCACGAGGGCCACGTTCCCGCCGGGCATGAGCGCCACGTCGAAGGGCGTGGTCACGGCGGGGCCGCGTCCGTTCGTTTCGCTTGCCACCACGCGCCGCACGCGCGTGGCGCGGTCGATGGCCACCAGGCCCCGGCTGGCCGCGAGCCAAATCTCCGTCTCGTCGGCGTCGAGGCCCTGGAAGCTCCCGAGGCTCGTGCCGCCGCCGTCGCTCACGTCCTCCCGGTCGCCGTCCTCGGGCGCGACGGTGAGCGCGGACTGCGCGTCGCCCAACACGACCTCCCGGCCGGTCCAGGCGAGGCCGCCGGGGAGGAAGCCGAAGGGCAGCGGTCCCGCGCCGCGGCTTACCGTGCTCACGTCCTCGAGGCGCCCGGCCTCAAGGTCCCACACCTGCACGAAGGCGGGCCTGTTGGCGATGAAGAGGCGCCGGCCCGTGGTGTCGACGTCGATGCCCACGTGCGTGAACACGGTCACGACCGGCGGGGGAATGTCGATGCGGCCGATGTCCGCCCCCGGCGCGTCGGGGTCGACGACGGCGACCTGGCCCCCGAGGTCCCGCACGTAGAGGCCGCCGCTCTCGGCGTCGTAGGCCAGGCCCACGGGCTCGCCGAGCTCCGGCGCGCGGCTCACCTCGCGACGGTTGCCCGTGGCGAGGTCGATCTCGAACACCGCGTCCAGGGCGTCGTCGGCCAAAAAGAGCCGGCCGCCGCCCAGCGCGAGGGCCGTGGGCTGTTCGAAGGAAGGCCCCTCGCCGAAGCCCGCGAGGAACACGGGGATGGCCGGTCCGCCGGTCCGGGGCTGGCGCCAGATGGTCTCCGTCGCGCTCGTGCCGATGAACACCACCTCGTCCGACGCGAAGTCGAAGGCGAAGGCGCGCAGGAAGGCGAACTCGAGGCCGATGGGGAAGGGCGTCCGGTCTCCGGTGGCGAGGTCGACCGCGACCGTGACGCCCCCGGATTGCGCGACGAGGACCTCGCCGGCCGCGTCGTCGACCTCGAGGTCGAAGGCGAAGCTGAGGCTGGGGCCGGAGCCGACACCGGGACCGCTGAAGACGCCCGCGGCACCGGTGGCCGGGTCCAAGGTGAGCAGCGACGACGACGCGAAGTCGTAGTACACGAGCCGGCCCAGGGTCGTTGACCACGCGAAGCTCGACACGTTCTCGAGGCCCGGCACGACCTCCCGGTCGCCGGTCGAGAGGTCCACGGCGAGCACGCGCGAGGCGAAGCCGTCGAAGCTGCCGAGGTAGGCCGTACCCGCGCCGTCGAGCGCGATGCGCCGGATGCCCGAGATGGTCGGGCCCGAGCCCCGGACCGGACCGCTCAGCTCTTCGCGGAGCCCGGTCTCCGGGTTGACGCGAAGGAGCTGGCCGCCGCGCAGCGAGCCCACGAGCAGCGTGCCCGTGGCGGGCTCCCAGGCGAGGGCGAAGGGCTCGAGGAGCCGCGGACCGGACCCGCCGGCGAGCTCCCGCGTGCGCCCCGTGGCGAGCTCGATGGTCTGCACGATGCCGCCCACGCTGTCGGCCAGGAAGGCCCGGCCCCCCTCGGAATCCACGACGATGTCCGAGGCGCTCAGGCTGGGAATGGCGCTCCGGCGCACCTCGACGAAGGGCCCGGTGATGAGCTCGCCGTCGAAGGTCTCTGCCACGACCTCGAGGCGGGAGGTGTCGCCATCGGAGCTCAGGTCCACGAGCGCCGACCAGCTCGCGAAGCCGTCCTCCGTGGTGGCGTCCGTGCCGGCCACGCGGACGGCGACGACGTCCTCGGGCCGCTCGATGGTGCCGCGAACGGTGAGCGTGGTCTGGTTGGTCTGCGAGCTCGGCGGCGGAAAGACGATGCTCAGGTTCACGTCGCTCGGGTTCCGGTAGCGAAGCGGCGCGCTGCACGGGCCAACGTTGCCCGCCGCATCGGTCGCCCGGGCGGTGATCGTGGACGTCACGTCCGGCGGCAGCTCCACCTCGATGCGGAAGCTCCCGTCCGGCCCGGCCGTGCCCTCGGCCAGCGGCTCGTCGCAGCTCTCGCCGAGGAAGAGGGCCACGCGCGCCCCGGGCTCCGTCGTGCCCAGCACCTCCGGGCGTAGCTCCTCGGAGGGCGACGCCGGGTCCGTGGACCCGAGGCGCGGGGCGTCGGGCGGGGTGCTGTCCTCCACGTAGGTCGCCGAGCTCTCACTGCAGGCGCTCGCCTCGCTGCCCGGGAGCACGGCGCGTGCCCAGAAGGTCGTGGTGGAGTCGTCGGCGACGCCCACGGGGATGGCGAGCGCGTCGCCGTCGGCCGTCGCCGTTCCCGCCGCGATGTCGCTGCAGTCGGCGAGGCGATGCAGCGTGACCATGGCGCTCGGCTCGGCGCGCACGAGCACCGAGGGCAGGTTCTCGTTGGCGGGGCTGCCGGGCTGCGTCCCGGTGACCGTGGGCATCGCGGTGTCGCCGAGGGCGCCGTCGTCGCCGGCGATCACGACCCGTTGGCACCCGACGGTCAGCACCGCCATCACGACCCAAGCCAATCGAAGCATACTCCGGGAGTACCACGGACGCGGTAGAGCGCGGCGCGGTGGAGCGCGGCGCTTCGGCGTCTCGCGCGTCGAAGGGAGCAACGACGCGAGGGGCGCCCGCGGCACGGACGCCCCTCGAAGCGAAGCGAGCCGGGGGCTACTCGACGGGCGTGATCGTCACGCGGACGACGTCGCCGATGGCCGGGTAGGCCCAGACGCCGTCCGGGACCTGGCGCACGAGACCGTTGCCTTCGGCTTCGCCCATGTTCGGGCCCGGCTGGCCGCCGGGTCCGCCGAAGAAGGGCGGACGCGCCTGCATGGAGCCCGCGGCGCCGGCCTGGTTCTGCTCCGTGCCCGCGTCCCACACGGCGAGGGCCACGGCGATGTCGGCGTTGATGTCCTCCTCCGAGCGCAGGCTCCCGTCGGCTTCGAGGAGCGCGATGCCGTTCGGGCCGAAGGCGAGGAAGAGGTCGTTCGAGGGAATGACCATGGTCGCGAGGCTCAGGAAGCGGCCTTCCATGGTCGGGATGACCGAGAAGGTGTAGCCGTCACCGGGCGCCGCGGGTCCGGGACCCTCCGCCGTGTTCGGAATCGCGGCGACGCCGGACTGGTCGACGGCCGCCGCCCCGGCCAGCTCGCCGACGATGGTGTCCACGGAGCCGTCCTCGGCGAGGGCCTCGAGACCCGCCGATGCGGGGGCGCCGAAGCTGAAGAAGTCGATGGCGTCGCTGTGGAGCGCCCAGGCCACGGGTGTGAGGCCCGGGAAGCCCTCGCCGTTCGACCGCACGCTCACCTGGAAGGCGCCTTCGATGTCGTCGACGCGCACCGTGAGCAGCCCGGACGTTGCCAGATCGGCGAGGGCGTTGGTGGTGCCCGTGGTCCGGTCGTAGAGGCGAACCACGCCGCCCTCGTCCATGCCCGTGTTGGGGAGTTCCTGGCGCGGCGCCTGGTTCGGGCCCACGCCGGGCACCTCGTCGACCTCGGTGCCGGCGTCGTAGATGCGCAGCAGCGACCTCACGTCGGCCTCGACGTCCGCGGCGGCCCGGGGCATGCCCGTGTCGTCGAGGAGCGCGATGCCGGCGGGGGGCGTCGACCAGAAGGCGTCGTTCGTCTGCACGACCATGGCGGCGAAGCTGACGAGCGGCGCGGCGGCGGTCGGGGTCACGTCAAAGGAGAGCGAGTCGCCGCCCATGACGGGCCCGCCAGCGCTCGCCACGGCGCCCATGACGCCGTCCACGGCGTCGAGCTCGGCAGCCCAGACGCCGCCGCCGCCGTCCTCGGCGAGGACCTCGAGGCCCGGCGAGGCCGCGGCGTCCAGGGTAAAGAACTGCACCGCGTCGCTGTGCAGCGCGTAGGTGATGTCCGCGAAGGGCGTGAGCAGCGTGCCGGAGTTGGGCGCCGTGTTCGTCACCTCGAAGGTGAAGGTGCCGCCGGCTTCCGTGACCTCGACGCCGACGAAGGCTGCGGGCGTGGGCAGGGCGTGCGTGGGGGCCGCGTGCGGGCGCACCACGCCTTCGGCGCCGCCCATGTTCGGGCCGCTCTGCCGCGGCGCCTGGTTCGGGCCCGAGCCTGGCGCTTCGTTCGCTTCCGAGCCCACGTCCCAGAGCGAGACCAGGTCCGTCACATCCCGGGCGGGGAGCGGCTCGCCCGCCGCATCGAAGAGGGGAATGCCCGCCTCGTCCGGGGCGACGAAGACGTCGTTCGACTGCACGAACATGGTCGCGAAGTGGAGCGAATCGCCGGCTTCGGCCTCGACGGTCGCTTCGTAGAAGCTGCCCGGGAACGCCGGGCCAGGCTCGGCGCCGTTGTCCGGCATGGAGAAGGCCACGGCGCCGTCGATGGCGCCGGCGAGGGCCCCGGCGCTGCCGTCTTCGGCGATGGCAGCGAGGCCCTGGCCGCGGTCGACGGCGTCGACGGTGAAGAGCGGCGCGGCCATCTCCGTTGCGAGCGCGACGCCCGGGGAGACCGGCCCGGGGATGGGCCCGGCGCCGGAGGAGTTTTCGATGCGGAGCACGAAGGTGGTGGGTCCGCCGACAGTCATGTCGTCATCGGCGTTCATGTCGTCTTCCATGTCCGGCGGATCCATGTCCGGCGTCACGTCGCCCATGTCCATCGCCATGTCGTCGCCGACCGTGCCGGTCGTGCCGTCGTCGTCGCCGCAGGCGGCCAGGACGAGCCCGCTCATCGCCAGCGCAATGAGCCAGCGCGTACGCAGTAGATACGTCATTCGATTCTCCCCAGAGATAAGTGATTCGCGTCGAAGCGAGGACCGGGCCGGAGCCCAACGGGAGAATCTATGCGGGGTGATCGCGTCCGTTACGCCAGTTGAAACGATTCTCTTCGTTCGTTCAAACGAGAAGAACGAGTCGTTGTCGTAGCGTCAACGTCGGCGGTGAGGCGCGGCTGGCGTCAGCCGTGCGGGAGCGTGCTTCTCCGGTCGAAGCGGCTGCGGACGTCGTCCATGAGCTTGTCCGGGAGCACGCCCTCTTGCTGGAACGCGCGCATGTGGAGGATGGGCTCGCCGCCGAGGTCCGCGGCGCTGCGGCCGGCGATGCGCTCGACGTATTTCCGGGGCTCGAAGGGCGCGAGATCGACGCCGGGGACCGCCTCGATGCGCCGGCAGAGATCCAGGAGCGCCTCGAGCGAGTTCATCTTCATGTAGGGGCAGGTCGCGCAGCCGCCGGCGGTGCTGCAGCCTTCGCCGCCCTTCACGCCGGGCACGATGGGCAGGCTCGCGTCGCCGGTCATGCTCACGGCCTCTTCGGCCACGGGGAAGACGATCTCCGCCTCGAAGGCCGCGCCGCCCTCGCGGAGCAGGCGCTGAACGTTCTTCACGATGGGCGTGATCATGCCCGCCTCGGTGCCGAGCACGAAGCGGAGCGTGTCCCTGGCGCCGGCCTTCACGGCGTCCCGGACCTTGCGTTCGATGAAGGCGAGAATGTTCGAGGTGGAGCCCACCACGCCGCGGTCGTTCTTTTGCGCTTCGAGGCCGAGGGCGAACATCTCGCCGGGCACCTCGAGATGCGCCGTGATGAAGGCGTCCGCGTAGTGCGCCTTCACGAGCTGCACCACCTCGTCACCGAACATGTGGTGCACGATGCAGGTGCCCTGCTCGAAGATGCGAAAGCGCCCCAGCAGCTTCGCGATGCTCTTCCGGTCGTGCGCCGGGTGCACGGCGGCGATGGCGGCGTCGTCGAGCGTCGCCAGGCCCTCGAAGAGCACGCGGAGGTTCGCGCCCATGTAGGTGTCCGGGCCGAAGAAGATGGCCACGTCCGGCTCCTGCGCGGCGGCCTGGAGCACGGTCTGCACCACGTTCGAGCTGGTGCAGGTGATGGTCGGCACGAGGTGGTGCGCCTTGGCCTTCGTGACGAGCGAGGTGTTGATGTAGACGACGTGCAGCGCCTTGTCCGTGCGCTGCGCTTCCGTGAGGTAGGCGCCGTAGGCCTGCGCTTCCGCGGACTCGGCCAGCGAGCAGCCGATGGGGTCCGCGGCCACGCGGTAGACGGGCACGGCGTCGTGACCCGCCGCGTCGAGCATGGCGCGGGCGTTCTCGCTCATGAAGTCCACGCCGAGCACGACGACCGTGCGCACGCCGGCCTCCACCATCTTCACGCCCCGGTCGGCCATGAGCAGCGAATCGCTCACGCCGATGTGTTCCCAGTCGCAGCTGGCGAGCACGCCCTGGAGCTCCGGGTCCATGTAGTAGTGCGCGACGACGCCGATCTGCTTGTCGCGCAGCAGCGCATCGAGCTCGCGCACCAGCTCCGCGTTCGGCGTCAAGAAGGTCTTCTGCGCCTCGGCGAAGCTGCCCCGGGCGTGCAGGCCGTCCGGCGTGATCCGCAGCGAAGGAAAGACGGGCAGGTCGCTCATGCGCGGGAGCATAGGGCGAGGGCGCGCGCCGCGGGAGCCATCGCCCTCCGGTCGCCGCGGGGCTACACCCCCGCCCGTGCTCGACACGTCCGTCTACGTGCACTTTCCCTGGTGTGAGAAGAAGTGTCCCTACTGCGATTTCGCGACGCGGAAGCGCGCGGCGGTCGCGATCCCGCACGAGGCCTACGCGGACGCGGTGCTGCGCGAGCTCGCGCTCCGCGGCGCCATGGAGGGCCGGCGCCTCGCGAGCGTCTTCTTTGGCGGCGGGACGCCCTCGCTCTGGGCCGCCGAGGCCCTCGGCCGCGTGCTGGCGGGCATTCGCGGCGCCTTCGAGGCCGAGGTGCCGGAGCTCGAGGTCACCGCCGAGTGCAACCCGCAGAGCCTCACGGCGGAGCAAGCGCGGGGCTTCGCGGCCGCCGGCATCAACCGGCTGAGCGTGGGCGTGCAGTCGCTGCGCGACGACCAGCTCCGCTTTCTCGGCCGGCTTCACGACCGGGAGGAAGCGCTCCGGGCGCTCGACGACGCCTGCGCGGCGGTCCCGCGGGTGAGCGCGGACTTGATGTTCGGCATGCCCAAGCAGCGCGCCATGGACGCGGAGATCGAGGCCGTGCTCGCGACGGGCGTCGAGCACGTGAGCGCCTACTCGCTCACCATCGAGCCCGGTACGCAGTTCGGGGAGCTGCATCGCCTCGGCCGCCTCGAGGTCGCGCCGGACGACGACGTCGCGCGGCTCTTCCAGGCCGCCGAAGCCCGCTTCGCCGCAGGCGGCTTCGCCCACTACGAGGTCTCGAACTACGCGCGGCCCGGCGCCGAGGCGCGGCACAACCAGCATTATTGGCGCGGCGGCGACTACCTGGCGCTCGGGGCCGCGGCGGTCGGGTGCCTGGGCGAGGGCCCCGGCGCCCGCCGCTACCGGAACGTGAAGGACGGCGACGCCTACCTCGAGGCGGTCGCTCAGGCGCAGGCCGCGACGGACGTCGAGGGGTGGCAGGAGCGGCTGGGGCCGGACGAGCGCGTGCAGGAGGCGCTCATGCTCGGGCTCCGTACGACCGAAGGCGTGAACCTCGCGGCGCTCGGCGCCCGCATCGCGCGTGACCCGCTCGCCGGGCGCGAGGCCGCCACGACGCGGGCACTCGCCGCCGGAGACCTCGTGCGAGAAGGCGACCGGCTGCGTGTGCCGCGCGAGCGCTGGCTTCAGCTCGATGGGATTACGGCGCGGCTCTTCTGAGCCGGGCGCCAGGCTCAGCTCGGCGTGCAGGCGCCTGCGTCGCAGGTCTCGCTTGCGCGGCAGTCTTCGTCGAGCTCGCAGGTGTCTCGGCACTCGCGTTCGCCGCCGGTCATGCCGTCGAAGTCCACGCAGGCTTCGCCCGCGGCGCACTCGTTGGCGTCGGCGCAGGCGGTGATGCACTCGCCGAAGGTGTCCGCGGTCTCCCCGGCGCAGACCTGCCCGCCCGAGCACTGCGCGTCGTTCTGGCAGAGGTCGAAGCAGACCGGGTCCGTGCTCATCACGTTGAAGAGGGCGTCGACGGGCAGGCACCCGAGACCCTCGCCGCAGGCGCCGTCACGGCAGGTGTCGAAGCAGCCGCCGGCGATGCACTCCTCGTCCGAGCGGCACTCCGCGTCGGTGTCGCAGCCCGTCGGGAAGCACACGCTCTCCGTGCCCGCGGAGATGCAGCCGAAGCCCGTCGGGCAATCGTCGCCGGTGCTGCAGGTGGGCAGGCACTGCTGCTCGTTCGACGGCGGTCCGCTCGTGTTCACCACGAGCGTGTCGCCGGTGCAGACGTCGGCGCCGATGGCCTCGAGCACGCCTGCCTCATCCACGGTGCAGAAGCCATCGCGGCCGTTGAGACCGACCAGGCACGTGCCGTAGCCGAAGGGGTTGAAGCACTCGTCGGCGGACGTGCAGGCCGCGCTCAGGTTCGGCGCCGCCGGGCCCGCGCCGAAGGGCTGGGTGATGGCGCCGTTCGCGCTGAACGGGTCGACCTGGTCGGGCACGCACACGCCGAGCTCGGGGGTCGCGCCGCTGGCCTCGCTCAGGCATTTGAAGCGCTCGTCGCAGCCGCCGCGCCCCGCGGGCCAGCTCGACGCGTCGGCCGTGTCCACGCCCACCGTGAGGTCGCAGCGCACGAGGCAGCGGTCGAAGCCATCGGTCAGGAAGGCTCCGGATCGGCGCCCGCCGCAGACGCCGTCGCCGTTGCATTCGTCGTCGGAGCCGCAGGTGGGCCCGAAGCAGTAGCCGCCTTCGAAGATGACGAGCTCTTCGCCGCCCGGGAGCTCCACGCGGTTCTCGAGCTGGCACGCGCCGCCGTCCTCGCACTCGAAGTCCGCGCGGCAGGGGTCGCCGGCCTCCGCCTCCGGGTCGCCGGAGACCACGCACTCGAAGGTGTCGAGGTTGCACACGGGCATGGCCGAGGAGACGAAGACCTGCTGGTCCGGGCCCGCGATGCCGCACGGGTTCGGGATCTCCTCGCAGTCGGCGCCGGTCTGGATGCCCGGAATGCCGTTGGTCTCTTCCCGGAGGAGGGCGCTGCCGAAGCAGTCCGTGTCCGTGGCGCAGCCGTCGAAGCAGATGCCGCCGCCGTTGTTCAGCGGCACGCAGTCCCAGGCGTCGGGACACACGTCGTTGCCCGCGGCGCCGGGGTCGCAGTCGAGGTAGCAGCCGCCTTCGCCGAAGGCGGTCACGCAGGTCATGCAGTCGCCGCAGAGCTCGGCGTCGTCGCGACAGTCCTCGGCGTCGTCGAAGGGCGAGTCCTCCGTGCAGAAGCCGTTGTCGAAGAGCACCGGTCCCGGGAAGGAGTTGCCGCCGCCGGGCAGGCCGTCGATGGGGTCGTCGTCGCCGCCGGTGGCGGCGAGTTCGAGCTCCGGCTGGCAGTCGCCTTGGCGGCAACCGACCGCCGTGGTGCAGTTGATGCCGAAGCCCCGCTCGGGACAGCTCAGCACGCGCATGTCCGCCATGTCGGCCATGTCGGCCATGTCGGCCATGTCCGGCATGTCGGCCATGTCCGGGTCCGGCAGGTCGACGACGTCCATGTCCCCGGGATCCGGGTCATTGCCGGGACAAGCCATCGCGAGCGTCGCACACGCCATCAAGAAAGTTCGCTTCGTCATTCGTTCCTCCACCGCAGCCCCCGAAGGCGCCACACCGCGGAGACAGAGGAACAAGAGTCGTGCCGGGGCGCAGCGCGGGGAATTGGCGCGTTTCGACCGTCCGCGATCGGGGTCTCGTGCGCCCGGGGACGCCCAGCGTCACTTGGCTAACGGGTTTCGAGGCTCACGAAAGCTCACGGCGAGCTGGCCGCCGGCCATCCGAGGGTCCGTTGCCCAAGGGCCTGGCGCGCCTCGACGCGCGAGGTGGTGCCGAGCGCCCCTTCGAGGGTCCGGCTCGCTGTCTCGAGGCCTTCGCGCACGGGTACGGCGAGCAGGCTTCGCTCGCGCCAGCTTCGCTCGACGCGCTCCTGCCGGCGAAGCGCGTCGCGATGGGTGAGGAGCAGGCCCGCGACGCCCTCGCGGACCACCGGGTCGTCGTGGTCGAGGAGCGGCAGGAGCGTCAGCGCGCTCTCCGTCTCCTTCGCCTGCGCCCAAACGTGCAGTAGCGGGGCCGCGTCGCCGTCGAGCAGCCGCGCCACGTTGGCCTGCGCCGCGATGCGGTGCGTCGGCACCACGGCGTAGAGCACGAGCATGACCGCGAAGGCGTCCGCCTGCCGGTCGAGGAGCCAGCCGACCGGGCGTTCGCCATGCACCTTCGCGATGACGAGGAGCACACCGATCACGACCAGCGTCGTGCCCGCAAAGCCCACGATGCGGAGATCCGAGAGCCCGCTCGCGCGCACGTGGAGTCCGATGCGGCCGTAGGTGAGCCCGGCGAGCACGAGCCCCTGGCCGGCCCAGACCAGCGCGAGGCGCCGCGTCCGGCGCGCCTGGGGATCGCGGCCGAGCGGGCCCCTGAAGAGCACGCCGACCACGAGGGTCAAGAGCGCGAGCGCGACGGTGAGCCAGAAGGCGACGCGGTGAGCGAAGGCCTGCGTCGTCACGCCTGCGGGGGGCGCGCCCCGGGTGACGGTGAGGGCCTCGAGCGCGAGGTAGGCCGCGAAGACGACGTTCAGCGCGACCAGGGTGTTGCGCGCGACCTCGCGCTGGCTCGCGCTCGCCAGGGCGACCGGGGCCTGCGCGCGGCGCCCGGCCCGCACGACCGAAGGACGGACGAGCACGAGCGCCACGACCAGCGCGAGGGCCCAGCCGGCAACGCGCCCCGCCGCGGGCAGCTCGATGTGCCCGAAAAGGGACCCGAGCTGGCCCAAGGCCTCGCCGACGAAGGGGTTGGCGAGGGCGAACACGCCGACGAAGACGAGGGAGAGGAGCGCCGGCAGCATCACCGCCGGCCCGCCGCGAAGCCGCGGGAAGCGCCCCGCGACGCGGTGCCGGCTGGCCAAGAGGCGACCCATGCGGCTCGGCACGGCGACGACGCTCTGGCCGAGGGAGCGCAGCCAGGGTCCGCCCGTGGTGTGCGGCGCGCGGAGCGCCAGGGCGACGGCGAAGGGCAGCAGGAGCCCCGCGAGCACCGCCACCCAGTTCGGCGCGAGGAGGCAGCGGAGGGACACGAGGCCCGCCGCCGCGAGCAGCGCGAGGAGACGCGGAGACACGCGCCGGGGCCGGGCGGAGACCACGAGCAGCGCGGGCAGCGCCGCGAACACGAAGGCCAGCCCCACGCCCCCGGTCGCCAGCCCGTCCGGGCCGAGCCAGGCGGCCTCCACCATCAGCACGGCCCCGCCGAGGGCGGCGAGCTCGCGCCGTCGCAGCGGGCGCCGCGGAGCCCGGTCGCGCTTCGCCGCCCCTTCGGCCGGCGCCGGCCGATAGGGGCCAGCCGTCGCTGCGCGCCGGGCGGCGCTTGCGGGGGGAGCGAAGGAAGGGGGCGGTGCGAGCGGCGTCGACATGGCGAGGGCGCAACGCGGGGTAAGCTCGGCGGGATTCCCGTGCCCACCGCGCGCTGCTTTCCGTGCCGGGTCCGCGCGCACGTCCGCACGCCGCCTGCCGCGCGCCGCCTGCCGCGCGCCGCCTGCCGCGGCGGATGCGGTAGCGTTCCCCATGCCCTGCCGCTTCTGCCGCCGCGCGATAGCCTACATTCACGGTCATGCGGCCTGCGTGAACAACCAGTGCCCCATGTACGGCCAGAACCAGGCCGAGTGCTGCGATGGCGAGACCCTCGAGAACTGCCCGGCGCCGACCAGCGTGGTCGCCGCCGGTCCGCGCCGGGAACGGTCTCGCTACGACGAGGAATGCGCATGACGAGCCCGACCGACACCGCCGCCTGGGCCGCCCTCGCGGCGCACCACGCCGAGATCGCCCCGCGCCAGCTGCGCGAGCTCTTCGCCGAGGACCCGGGCCGGGCCGCGCGAATGACGCATCGTCTGGACGACTTCCTCGTCGACCTGTCGAAGAACCGGGCCACGGAAGAGACCTTTTCGCGCCTGCTCGCGCTCGCCGAGGCCCGGGGGCTGCCGGCGGCCATCGAGGCCATGTTCTCGGGTCAGCGCATCAACGTCACCGAGGACCGCGCCGTGCTGCACGTCGCGCTTCGCGCCGACGCGCCGATGGCCTTCGAGGGCCGCGACGTCGTGGTGGACGTCCACGAGGTGCTCGGCCGCATGCGCACCTTCACCACGGCGCTTCGCGACGGGAGCCACCTGGGGCACACGGGCCAGACGTTCACCGACGTCGTCAACATCGGCATCGGAGGCTCGGACCTCGGCCCGCTCATGGTCTGCGAAGCGCTCAAGCCCTTTTGGCGTGAGGACCTCACCCCGCACTTCGTGAGCAACGTCGACGGCGCGCACCTCGCCGAGACGCTGAAGCGCCTGGACCCGGAGCGGACGCTCTTCATCATCGCGTCGAAGACCTTCACCACGCAGGAGACGCTCACCAACGCGCGCAGCGCTCGGGCCTGGCTCGTGGACGAGCTCGGCGACGAGAGCGCCGTCGCAAAGCACTTCGTGGCCGTGAGCACCAACCGGCAGGGCGTCGCGGACTTCGGCATCGACGCCGAGCGGAACATGTTCGGCTTCTGGGATTGGGTCGGCGGCCGCTACAGCCTCTGGAGCGCCATTGGTCTGCCCATCGCGTGCGCCGTGGGCATGGACGCCTTCGAGGAGCTCCTGGCCGGCGCGCGCCGCATGGACGCGCACTTTCGCTCGGCGCCGCTCGCCGAGAACCTCCCCGTGCTCCTTGGGCTCCTGGGCGTCTGGTACGCCAACTTCTTCGGCGCCGAGACCTTCGCGGTGCTGCCCTACGACCAGTCGCTCCATCGCCTGCCGGCCTGGCTTCAGCAGGGCGACATGGAGAGCAACGGCAAGCGCGTGCGCAAGGACGGCACGCAGGTCCGTGGCTACACGACGGGGCCCATCGTCTGGGGCGAGCCCGGGACCAACGGGCAGCACGCCTTCTACCAGCTGCTGCACCAGGGCACGCGACTCGTGCCCGCGGACTTCATGGCGCCGCTGCACGCGCAGCATGCGCTCGGCGACCACCACGACAAGCTCCTGGCGAACCTGCTCGCCCAGACCGAGGCGCTGATGATCGGCAAGACCGAGGCCGAGGCCCGGGCCGAGCTCGAGGCGGCGGGCATGCGCGGCGAGGCCCTCGAGGCGCTCGTCCCGCACAAGGTCTTCGAGGGCAACCGCCCCACGAACACGATCCTCTTCGACCGCCTCGACGCGAAGACGCTGGGCACGCTGCTCGCGCTCTACGAGCACCGCATCTTCGTGCAGGGCGTAATCTGGGGCGTGAACAGCTTCGACCAGTGGGGCGTCGAGCTCGGCAAGCAGCTCGCCAAGAAGATCCTCCCGGAGCTGAGCGGCGACGCGCCGGCGGGCGGTCACGACGCCTCCACGAACGCCCTCGTGGCCCACGTGCGGAGCGCCCGCCGGGGTTGAAAGGCGCCCGACGCCCGCAGGCGCCGTGCTCTACTGGCGCGTCATGAGCAGGGAGCACGAGCGCTTGGCTGAGGCCGACGCGGGCCGGCGGCGCTGGCGGCGCTGGGGGCCCTACGTGAGCGAGCGCCAGTGGGGCACGGTGCGCGAGGACTTGAGCCCCGAAGGCGCCGCCTGGGAGTTCTTTCCCCACGACCACGCGCGCTCTCGGGCGTACCTGCGCGGGGAAGACGGGCTCGCGGGCATCTGCGATGACCGGCAGTTTCTCTGCTTCGCCCTCGCGCTGCACAACGGGGTGGATCCGATCCTGAAGGAGCGCCTCTTCGGGCTTACGAACTCCGAAGGCAACCACGGCGAGGACGTCAAAGAACTCTACTACTACCTCGATTCGACGCCGACGCATTCCTACATGCGGTACCTCTACAAGTACCCGCAGGCGCCCTTTCCTTACGGCGACCTCGTCGGCACGAACGCGCGCCGTTCGCGCCGCGAGCCCGAGTACGAGCTGCTCCATACGGGCGTGTTCGACGAAGACCGCTACTTCGACGTCGAGGTCGAATACGCCAAGGCCGGGCCCGAGGACATTCTCATCCGCATCACGGCGACCAACCGCGGGCCCGCCGCGGCGCCGCTCGTCGTTCTTCCAACGCTCTGGTTCCGTAACCGGTGGAAGCGGGCGCCCACGCATGGTGGGCGCGCTACCCCGCGCCCGCGCATGCACGCCGTAGGTCATCGCGTGGTCGCCGACCACTACCGCCTCGGCCTGCGCCAGCTCCGCTGCGACCGGCCCGAGGCGCGGCTCCTCTTCTGCGAAAACGAGACCAACACCTGGCGTCTCTTCGGGACCCCAAACGGCTGGGCCCATCCCAAGGACGCCTTCGACGACTACGTAGTTCGCGGGCGCCAGAGCGCCGTGAACCCACGCGCGGAAGGGACCAAGGCCGCCTACTGCGTCCGCATGATGCTCGCCCCCGGCGCGAGCGAGACCGTGCGGCTTCGCCTCGAGCCCGGCGACCACCCGGGGCTCATGCCGCGCACGGACTTCGACGGCCTCGTCGCGACGCGCCGCGGCGAGGCCGACGACTTTTATGCGGCCATCACGAGCCCGGCCCTCGACGCGGACGAGAAGCGCGTCTTCCGCCAGGCCATGGCCGGCATGCTCTGGTCGAAGCAGTACTACACCTTCGACGTTTCGGGCTGGCTGGAGCAGCGCGGCCAGCATCCGCTTCGCGAGCCGCATCCCGAGGTCCCGGGGCGGAACGCGGACTGGTTTCACATGGTGAACGCCGACGTGATCTCCATGCCGGACAAGTGGGAATACCCCTGGTACGCGGCCTGGGATCTCGCCTTTCATTGTGCGGCCATGGCGCGCATCGACATCGGTTTCGCCAAGGAACAGATGCTGCTGATGCTCTCGGAGCGCTATCAGCACCCCAACGGGCAGATCCCCGCCTACGAGTGGGCCTTCGGCGACGTGAACCCGCCGGTGCATGCCTGGGCCACGCTCTTTCTCCACTTCGTCGAGAAGACCCTCGGCGGCGGCGAGGGGGATACGGAGTTTCTCTCGCGGAGCTTCCAGAAGCTCGTGGTGAACTTCACCTGGTGGGTGAACCGCACGGACCCGCGCGGCGCGAACGTCTTCGCCGGCGGCTTCCTCGGCCTGGACAACATCGGCGTCTTCGACCGCTCCGCGCCGCTCCCCACCGGCGGCTTTCTCGAGCAGGCCGACGGCACCGCGTGGATGGCGCTCTACTGCTTGAACATGCTCGAGATGGCCCTCGAGCTCGGGCAGGACGACCCGGCCATGGAGGACATGGCCATCAAGTTCGCCGAGCACTTCCTCTGGATCGCCGTCGCCATGAACCAGCAGCACCTCTGGGACGAAGAGGACGGGTTCTTCTACGACGTGCTTCGCATGCCGGACGGGCACCCGGAGCGGCTCAAGGTGCGCTCCTTCGTGGGCCTCCTTCCCTTCTGCGCCGTGCTCGTGCTCGAGAAGGAGACCCTCGACCGCTACCCGCAGATCGTCCGGCGCATCACGCGCTTTCTCGGGGCCTACCCGGAGCTCGTGGGCGCCGTGCATCCCCTCGACCGGCCCGGCGTGGAGGGGCGCCGGCTCCTCAGCGTGCTCGACGAGACCTCCCTCCGTCGCGTGCTCGCGCGGCTCCTCGACCCGGAGGAGTTCCTCGGCGACTACGGCATTCGCTCGCTCTCGCGCGCGCATCGCGACGACCCCTTCGTGCTCGAGCACGAAGGGGTCGAGTACCGCGTCGACTATGAGCCGGCGGACTCGACCTCGGAGACCTTCGGCGGCAACTCGAACTGGCGCGGGCCCATCTGGGCGCCGATCAACGCGCTCATCGTCCGGACGCTCATCCAGCTCCACGCCTACTGGGGCGACGAGTTTCAGGTCGAGTGCCCCACGGGCTCCGGCCAGCACATGAACCTCTTCGAGGTGGCCGCGATGATCGCCGGACGCCTCGCGTCGATCTTCACCCGGGATCCGGACACGGGCCGCCGCGCGGTCTTCGGCGACGACGAGAAGCTCCAGCTGGACCCGCACTTCCGGGACCATCTGCTCTTCTACGAGTACTTCCACGGCGACGACGGGCGCGGCATCGGCGCGTCGCACCAGACCGGGTGGACGGGCCTCGTGGCGCTCATGCTCGAGCTCTTCGCGGAGATGAGCGGCGAGTCGGTGATCAAGAAGGGCCGCGTCGCCATGGCCAGCCACGTGGGCACGCGCGCCCGCAAGCGCGGCACGCCGCGGGACCGTTAGCGCTAGCGCCCCGCGGTACTTGGCGCCGCGCTTCTTGGAGCCAGCCCGTGCCCGGCACTACGGTCCGCCGGTGCGCGCCTTCGACGAGGTACGGGGTGAAGGGCTGGTGAAGCTCTACGGCCGGACGCGTGCGCTCGCCGGCGTGGACCTCACGCTCCGCGCCGGTGAGGTGACGGTCATCGAGGGCCCCAACGGCTCGGGCAAGAGCACGCTGCTCGCGCTCCTCTCGCTGGAAGCGCGGCCCACGCGCGGGTCCCTGCGCTACGGCGAGCGCGAGGGGCAGCGGGAACGCCGCCGCCTGCGCCGTCACATCGGTCTGCTCTCGCATCAGCCCATGCTCTACCCGGACCTGAACGCGCAGGAGAACCTCGCCTTCTTCGCCGGTCTGCTCGGCGTGGGCGCGGCGCGCGTCGCGCAGCTCCGCGAGCGCTTCGAGGTCGGGGCCTACGGCGAGCGCCCGGTGCGGACCTACTCCCGCGGCCAGCTCCAGCGCGTGGCCCTGGCCCGGGCGCTCCTCGGCGAGCCCTCGCTGCTGCTCCTCGACGAGCCCTCCACCGGTCTGGACAGCCGTGGCGTGGCGCGCCTCGAAGAGGCCGTGGCTACCGAACGGGAGCGCGGGGCCATCGTCGCCCTCGTCACGCACGACGCGCGCTTCGCCGACGCCCTTGCCGACGCGCGCGTATCCTTGCGCCGGGGAAAGCGGCAGGCGGCATGAGCCAGGGCCTCGGGGCCGGATGGGGCGAGGGGTGGCGCGCCACGCTCCGCGGCGCGGTCGCCGTGTTCCGCAAGGACCTCCGCATCGAGCTCCGGACCCGCGACGTGACGACGACGACGACGCTCTTCGGCGTGCTCGTGGTCGTGATCGCCAGCCTGAGCTTCTATCTCGATCCGATCCTGGCCCGGAAGATCGCGCCCGGCGTGCTCTGGGTCGCCATCGCCTTCGGCGGGCTGCTGGCCATGGGCCGGGGCTGGGCCCGGGAGCGTGAGCTCGGCGCCTTTCGAGGGCTGCTCCTGGCGCCGGTGCCGCGCTCTGCGCTCTTTCTGGGCAAGGCCGCCTCGCACCTCCTCTTTCTCCTCGCGGTGGAGCTGGTGCTGCTGCCGCTGGTGGCCCTCTTCTTCCACCTGGACCTCACGCAGGTCTTTGGGCCGCTCGCCGTGCTGCTGCTGCTGGGAAGCACCGGCTTCGTGCTCGCGGGGACGCTCTTCGGCGCGCTCACGGTGCGCAGCGGCGCCCGGGACCTCGCGCTCAGCGTCGTGGTCTTTCCGCTCATCACGCCCGCGCTGCTCGGCGGCGTTTCGGCCACGCGGCAAGTGCTCGTGAACGGCGCCGGCCTCGGCGACCTGGTCGGCTGGGTGCAGGTGCTGCTCGCCTTCGATCTCGTCTTTCTCGCGGCGGGCACGATGCTCTTCGACGTGCTTCTCAGCGATTGATCCGTCGACCCGAACGGTCGTTCGCACGAGACCTACCTCGAGTTCCCGGTGGTCGAGCAAGGGCAGGCGCGCTTCCGGCTCTCGCTGACCCCGGACCACGACGAGGCAACGCTCGAGCGAGCCCTCGACATCCTCGTGGCCTCGCTGGCCACGGCCGAGAGCGAGCTCGCCGGTGACGTCGCGGCGGTCGCGAGCTGAGCGTCGGCGCGGCGGCGCCGCCACGACGCCTTGCTCGATGCGTGGGCGGCGCCGTTGGCGACGGGACGCGGTCCGGGCGATGCTGACCGCGTGGACTGGGCCCAACGTGTGTGTCTCGCGCTGGCGCTGGTGCCTGCCGGCGCCTGCTACCAAAGCGTAGTGACCGGCGGCGACGCTGGTGCGCCGAGCGACGCGCCGGCCGCGCCGGCCGTGGCGGGACTCTCCGCCGGGGATGACCATTCGTGTCTCCTGCTCACGACGGGTCGCGTGGTCTGCTGGGGACATCTGCGCGCGGCCGAGGCCTGGCCGGAGGAGCTCATCGGCGCGGCGCTCTTCGATGGGAGCTGCGTGTCCCTCCGGGGCGGAGGCTCCGACTGCGGCGGCGCCGCGGGCCCCACGAACTACGCGCTCCGGGAGCGGTCGCTGCGCGACGCGAGCGGCTCCGAGCGCCTCTGCGTCGTCGACGACGCGGGCACGCTGAACTGCCGGCCGACGTCGATGGATGCCTTCGAGGAGGCCGCCCGGAACGTGCGCGCCGTCGCCACCGGCCGGGCCCACGTGTGCGTCCTCGCCGGGGACGGGCGCGTGCTCTGCCAAGGCGAGAACCTCGCGGGGCAATGCGGGCAGCCGCCTTCGGAGCGCGTGGAGGACTTCGCCGAGGTTCCCGGTCTCGGCGCCGTTCAGGGTCTCGCCGCGGGCGCCGAGCACACCTGCGTGCTCGTTGCGGGGCGCGTGAACTGCTGGGGCCGGCGCGCGGAAGGGGAGCTCGGCGACGACCGTTTGGACTTGCCGGCGAACTGCGGCCGGGCGCCGAGCCTCTTCGCCTGCACGCACGAGCCGCGCGAGGCCCTCGGGATTCGCGACGCGCTAGAGGTGACGGCCGGGCAGTTCCACACCTGCGTGCGCCGGGAGACGGGCGAGGTGCGCTGCTTTGGCAGCGACGCCTTCGAGCGCCTGGGCCTCGCGGGCGACGCGCCGAGCGTGTGCGGCGAGGCGCCCTGCTCCGGGCGCCCGCTCCCCGTCGAGGGGGTCACGAACGCCGAGTTCGTGAGCGCCGGCCGCTTCCATACCTGCGCGGCGAGCGCGCGCGAAGTGCGTTGCTGGGGCTCCGGCGCCGGCGCCCAGCTCGGGGAGCGCTTCCTCGAGCTGGACGAGCTCGTGGCGCGGCTGGGGCTTTGACGCCCCGCGCCCCGTCGCGCCCGGTCGCGCACCGCACGCCTTCGGACCGCGTCGAGCCGCGCCGCCGGGCGGGCCTTTGCGCTCAATGAGCGCGCGCCGCGCTCATCTGGGCCTGGCGCGGCGCCTCCGCGCTCCAGGCGCCGACCTGCGCCTGCGCGTTCGCGCGCGCCGCCAGCGCGCTCATGCTCCCGGCGAGGAGCGCGCCGAAGAGGGCGATCACTCCCAGCACGACCCATGAAAGCCGCGCGCCGTGCAGCCCTTCGAGGGCCGGGGCGACGGTCGATTCCTCTGCGTGCACCAGCGGATGTTACGACCGGGACCACGGTCCTTTGAGCCCCCCGGGCGTCTAGCTAGGGGAGGGCGCTCGTCTCCTCGAGGCTCTTGCCCTTCGTCTCCGGCAGGAATGCGAAGACGAGCACGACGGCCACGAGCAGGAAGGGCACGGTGGAAAGCACGGCCGGCGCGAACTCGCCCGTGGACTCGATGATGGCGCCGACGGCCAGCGGTGAGAGCACGTAGCCCACACGGCCGAGAATGTTGTTCGCCCAGGCGAAGGCCGATCCCCGGAGCTCCGTGGGAAAGAGCTCCGTAGTGTAGCTGTTGAGCACGGGCAGGTAGGCCGTCGCCGTGAAGATGCCGAGCACCATGGCGCCGATGAGCGCGACCTCGCTCGTCAGCGTGTAGCAGCCGGTGATGCCGAAGGCGCCGACGCCGAAGATCACCGCGGCGCCCCAGCGGCGACCGAGCACGTCGATGAGCCGCCCGGCGCCGAAGACGAAGGGAATGGCGATGGGCGTGGCCAGGAAGATGACCCGCGCGGCCTCCGCGCCGGTCATGCCGAGGTCCGTCACCGCGTAGTCCTTCCACAGCGCGATGGCGTTCTGCGTCGGGATGTAGGTCACGAACCAGATGGCCGCGAGGCGGATGAGCCGGCCCTTGTAGGGCGTCTTCCAGATGGCGAAGAGCGAGCGGTGCTCCCGGGTCTCGCCCGTTCGGTCGAAGCGTTCCGTCTCCCGAAGGTTGCGCCGAGCGAAGCCCAGGAGGAGCAGCGGCGCCACGGCCACGAGGTATACGCTCCGCCAGCCGTAGGGCGTGTCGACGAGCATCGGCGTGAGCACGGCGCAGACGATGGAGCCGAGCGTGGAGCAGCCCTGGACCACGCCGATGATGAGGCCGCGGTTCTTGGCCGGGAACTCCTCGGCGACGATGACCATGCTGATGGCCCACTCCGCGAGGAGGAAGATGCGCGCCACGAGCTGCGCCGTGCCGAAGGAGTAGATCTCCGGCGCGAGCCCCGAGAGCAGCGTCGCCACCGTGTAGCCGCCGATGGTGATCTGCAGCATGCGCGTGCGGCCATAGCGGTCCGCCAAACGCACCAGGAAGAAGGCGAGCACGGCGCCGATGTTCACGAAGGCGATGAGGTATGCGCTCGCCTCCTTGGGCAGCCCCATGTCCTCCCGGAGCGCCGGCAAGACCTGGGTGATCGCGTAGAAATCGTAGCCCTCGAAGAAGGTCGCCACGCTCAGAAACGCGAGCAGCTTCCACTGGTACCCGCCAAGAGCGCCGCTCGCGTCTTCGCCACCGTCCGCGCCGGGAGTCTCGGTCACGGCGGGACCCTACACCGGAACGGAGCCGAGGCCGGAAGCGGGCTTCGCCGGGAGCGCCGGTTGACTCGCGGGAGGTGCCGCGGGCTGATCGGGCGCATGTGCTGTTTCTCGAGACCGGTGAAGGCCGTGCGGGGCACCGAGATCTTCGCTGGCGAGCTGCCCGGCGGGATGCAGAGCCTCGTCTACCAGATGGAGTTCGAGGCCGCGGGTGACCTGGCCATGATCCTGCCGCTTCCCGTCCCCGCCGGGCCCGAGGAAGACGCCGTCGACTTCGTCGACCTCCAGGGCTACCCGGACTTCTTCGGGGACCTGAAGAAGGCCTTCCCCGTGCCCGTGCCCGCGGCGCCGCCCCAGCTCAGGGCCGCGCCGGGGGCGCCGAAGCGTCAGGCGCTCGCCGTGCATCGCGTGGGCGACTTCGAGGCGTCCTTCGTACCCACGCTCGCGGACTTCGGGCGCCTCGACGAGCGCTTCAAGCTGCCGCCGGCGACCTGGAGCGCGGTGCCCGGCTACGGGGACTGGGGTTTTGCCGTGTTCAAGCTCCGCGCGCCGCCGGCGGGGCCCGAGGGGAGCGCGCGCCGCGTGCATCCCATGGCGCTCCGCTTTCCCCGGCGCGATGCTGACGCGCTCTTCTTTCCCACGTTGCACGTGCACGATGGCGCGCTGCATGCCCTCGCGGCGTTCGAGCACACGCTGTATTGCCAGCCGCGCCCGGAGCTCGCCGCGACGCTCGGCTGGTTCCGCTCCCCGCGCCCGCTCGGCGACTCCGTGGAGGCCGCGCGCGCCAAGGGCGTGCTCGACGGACGGGCGCACGGGTTCACGCGGCGCGCCGTGGGGACCTTCGAAAACCGCGACGTGGTGCTGCGCCCGCTTCCAGGCATCGGCGACGCGCGGCAGCTCCACGTCGTCCGGGAGGCCTTCACGCTCACGCTCCGCGTCGCGGCGGCGCATCGGCCGGTGTTTGCTCCGGGAGAGCACGCCGCCGCCGAAGGCGTTCGTGCCGCGGCCCCGGCCCTCATCGCGCGGTTGCCTGGGGACCTCGATGCGCTCCTCGCGTCGCGTCGCGAGGCGTGGGGCCTGCGCCGCGGCGACGACGGGCTCCCGCTGTGCACCTGGGACGGAGCGCAGCTCGTCTCCCCGGGGCCGCCGGGGTCCTCGCCGGCTCCCGCGGGACCCGTGCGCGTCGCCCTCGCCCTCGCCGTGCCGCCCCTCGAGCCCCAGGGCGTCACGCTCGCCTTCGACCGCGCGCCCGCGCCCGAGGCGCTGCGCGCCGTTCAGGCGGAGCTGACGCAGTGCCTCGCGCGCTGCGTCGCGGCCTGAGCTCGGCGGCTCAGAACATGCGGTAGGTCCAGCCCGACGTGTCGGCGTCGAGGGCGACCACGTCGCGCCGGTCCGAGCGAATGAGAAAGGCCCCGGGCCGGCGCGCGAAGGCCGGCCGGTCCCGCTCCGGAAGGCTCCACTCCGCCAGCCCGACGTAGACCAGGTGCTGCGTCGAGGCCTCGTGCGCGCGCCAGGCCGCGAGGGGAAAGCCACCCTCCCGGCGCCGGTCCCAGAGCTCCAGGCCGCGCAGGCGCGCAAGGAAGGGTCGCCGAAGCAGGTCCCGGACGAAGGCCTCGGAAAAGCCCGTGCAGCGGAGGGCCAGGTGCGTGAGCGCCGGCGCGCGCGCGAGAGCCCGGTCCAGCGTCTCCAAGTCGACGGGGTCAGCGACCGTCAGGCTGCGCAGCGCCGGGGCGCGAGAGGCGAGGAGCACGGGAAGCTCCCGCGCCAGGCACGAGAGCCCGCGCAGCGCAGGGAAGCGCTCCACGACCGGGACCTCCGCGTTGTCCGGGTTTTGCACCGCGAGCACCAGGTGGGTCACGAGCTCGCACAGGTCGTGGTCCTGCAGCGCTCCGTGAAAGCGCGCCGAGCCCTCGTGCACGCCCAGGCGGAGGCCATGCACGAAGGTCCCGGAGGCGAGAAACGCGCGTAGCGCTCGCTCGCCCTCGGTGTTGACCTCCCAGGGAGAGGCGTGGCGCTTCGGCGAGTAGTCGCTGCCGTCCTCGAGGCCGACGAGGTCGTCGTCGACGAGCCAGGCCATCGCGTCGTGCCCATCGCGGAGAACACACACCCCATTGCCGATGCCGCGATCGAGCGCCTGGAGGTGGTGCGGCGGGCCGGTCACCGCGTCGACGCTCCGTCGCGCCAGGGCCCAGTCTTCGGCGGTGCCGCTCCGGAGCCAGCGCGCCTGCGCGGCGATCACCTCGGCCGCTCCCTCGAGCGTCTCCGCGTGCCGGGCGATGAGCTGCGCCGCCAGGCATTCGCTCTCCGGCACCAGACCGAGGATGTCGAGGTGGCCTCCGCTCACGCATCCAGGCTAGCGCTGCGCGCTCGCTCTGGGCCTGTCTTTCCCGTTGCTGCTTTGCGGAAGGCACGGCGTTACGGAAGGCACGGCTTTGCGGAAGCCGCGACGGCCGCTTAGCGTTCGTTCCATGGCAGGCAAACACGCGGTGGTCTGGGCGCTCTTGGTCGCGGCGTGCGGGAGCTGGACCGAGGAGCCGAACGCGCCGCGCGTCGAGATTGCCCCGCTCCAGGCCCGGCCCGTCGCCCCCGCCGACGTGGTGGAAGCGTGGGCCCTGCCTGCCGCGATGATCCCCATGGGGATCGCGGTGGAGCCCGACACCGGGCGCCGCGTGGTGCTCGAGGTCGAGGGGCGGGTGAGCGAGCTCGAGACCGGCGAGGAGCTGGCGTTCTTCGAGGCGCCGCTCCCGGGGACGGGCTTTGGCGACGTCGCGGCGCTCGGCGGCGGGCTGCTCGCGCTCACCGCCGTCAGCGACGGGTACATCGCGTCGCTCGCCGACGGGTCCCTGGTCCCGCATTTCTGCTACGAGCCCGGCTGGTTCGACGACGCCAGCAACGCCGTCCAAGCCTCCGGGGCGCTGGCCTTCGACGCGCTTCACGACCGGCTCTTCGCCCAGCCCCTGACCCTCGCGAACGGAGGCCGCGGCAACGTGCTCGAGAGCTTCTTCGCCACCTACGACATCACGAGCGGCGTCGACCTGCAGTGGTGGCGGACGCCGACGCTGGTCGCCTCGGGTCTGGCCGTGCTCGACGCGGGCGAGACTCCCGACGCGACCACGCTGCTCGTGGCCCAAGGCGACGAGCTGCTCCGCTTCGACGTGGCGCAGCGCATGCTCACGGTGCTCGTCAGCTTCGGCGAGCTGGGGCTGGTCAGCATCGCGGGGATCGCGCGGGACGACGTCGCCGGCACGCTCCTCGTGCTCGGCTACGACGAAGGGGCCGACGCCCCGGCGGTCCTCGAAGTGCCCCTCGACGCCGTGCTGCAAGGGAGCTGAGCGCGCCCGGCGGCCCGGCCGGGTCTTTCGCCGCCGCGCGAAGCGCGCGACAGTCGCGGGGCATGTCTCCGACTTTCGTGGAACGCACCAAAGCGAGCGCCGCTGCGGCGCTGCTCGGTATTCGCCCCTCGCTGGCGCGGCGCCTCGCCGGGGCGCCGGTAGAGGACGAGGCGACGCTCGACGCGAACCTGCAGCTCTTCTTTCGCGTCCAGGCGATGAGCGGCGAAGGCAGCTTCGCGGACCAGGGTGATGTGGCGAAGGCGCGGCACTTCTACCGCGTCGCCTCCACGCTCATCTTGGCCCTCGAGGAGCCTCCCGTTGCGCGCACGGAGGACCGGGAGCTGCCCGGTCCCGGCGGCGCCATCCCGGTCCGGGTCTACGCTCCCGCGGCGGACGGCCCGCTGCCCGTCGTCGTCTACCTGCATGGCGGCGGCTTCTGCGTCGGCGACCTCGAGACGCACGACCCGCTCTGCCGGCGCCTCGCGCGGGACACGCACGCCATCGTCGTCTCCGTGGACTATCGCCTCGCACCGGAACATCCCGCGCCGGCGGGCACCGAAGACGCCATCGTGGCGCTCCGCTGGACCGTGGAGCACGCGGCGGAGATCGGCGGGGACCCGGCGCGCGTCGCCGTCGCCGGGGACAGCGCCGGGGCCTGCTTGGCCTGCGTCGCCTCCGAGCGTGTGCCCGGCGTGTGCTTTCAGCTGCTCTTCTATCCCGTCGCCGAGCCCTTCGTGCGCACCCCGTCACGCACGCGCTTCGCCGAGGGCTTCGGCCTCACGGCGGCGGACGTGGAGTTCTTCAGCCAGCACCACCTCGGCCGCTTCGATCCCCAGGACCCGCGCGTGGCGCCGCTCCGCAGCGAGAACCTCGGGCGGTGCCCGCCCACGCGCGTCGTGGTCGCTGGCTTCGACGTGCTCCGCGACGAAGGGCGCGCGCTCGGCGCCGCGCTCCGCCGCGCCGGGGTCGACTGCACGACGGTCACCATGGGTTCGCTGGCCCACGGCTTCGCGCAGATGACCCGCGTGGCCTCGTGCCGCGACGGGCTCGAAGACGGCATCGCCGCGCTCCGCCGCGCCTTCGCGTAGGGCGGGCTCACGACACTCGTTCTTCTGCCCCGGGCGCTCTTCGCGACCGAGGGAGGGCCGACGCGGCGCCCGCTCCGTGGCACGCTCGGCCCATGCCCGATGAGAGCACTACCATCGAAAACCGCGTCTACCTCTTCAAGGACCTCGCCGCCGCGTGGCTCGCGGCGAACCCGGGGCAGCTCGGCGCCAGCGACCCCGCCGTGCGTGGCCGCGCGCTGCAAGCGCTCGCGGACTTGGCTTACGTGAGCTGCGTCGTGGCCGACGGCGAGGACGAGGCCCCGGCGACGGTGGCCGGGAAGGTGCGACAGGCGCCCTGAAGCCGTCGCGTGCTGGGGCCCGGCGGCGCCGGAGCGTGAGCCGCGTGCCCTTTTCGAGGCCGCCTTCGGGCTCTACGCTTGGCCCATGCGAGGGGGGGTGGTGCTCACGGTGTGGCTCGTCGGTGCGGTCGCGCCCGCGGTCGCGCCCGCCGCCGCGCAGGACGCCCCGGCCTTCGACGCCTGGATGCCAGCGCCGAGCGAGCCCGATCGCATCGGTGCTGACGACAGCGCCGGTGCCGAGGACGAGGCTCCGGCCCCGGCGCTGCCGCCGCCGCCGGCGACGGACACGGGCAGCGCCACGCGTCCGCGGGCTTCGACGCCCGCCTCGCCCTACGTGATGCCGGGCGCCGAAGAGACGCGCCCACGCGCGGCGCCCACGGCCTTCCGCGCGACGCGGAACCGCGACGGCGCCCCCACGGCGGTTCAGCTCGGCTTCACCGTGGGCACGAGCGACTGGGCCCAGACGCCCTTCCGTCAGCGGAACACGACGCTGCGTCTTCAGGGGGACGAGCTCGAGCTCGGGCGCCTCGACGCTACGGGCTTCGACGTGCTCTTCCACTACCTCGGCCGGCGGCCCTGGGTGCTCGGCGTGGGCATGACCTACGGCACGCCGGTCGGCGGCGGGTCGCGAAGTGTGGAGGTGCTCGGTCCGCAGGCGCGCATCGACCGGCTTCACCTCTTTCGCTGGTACGCGGAAGCCGGCGCGGGCCATCACTTCGGCGACCTCGAGGTTTTCGCCGTCGCGCACCTCGGCGTGCAGCGGGCCGTGGTCGAGGTGAGCGGGCCAGACCGGCTGCTCGTGGCCTCGCGGCCCACGCTGGGCCCACGCGCCGGCTTCCGGGCCCGCGTGCACCGGGCGCTCTTTCTGCATGCGTCGGTGTATCTCGACACGCTCGTTTGGCCCGGCTCGCTCGTGACCGTGGGCCTCGCCGTGGGTCCCAGGGGCCGTCTGCTCGCGGGCCGTTGAGAGCCCGGCGGGCCGCGCGGGTGGCCGTCTGCGTGCCGGGGCCCGGCGCTCTGCTACCTTGCCGCCGCTTCGGAGGACCGCGTGCAGGACGACGAGGGCAAGAGCGAGGACGCCGGCGAGACGCCGGGCGATGCAGCATCGGACGCGGCCGGCGGCGGCGCGGACCCGGCTTCCGCCGACGCGGCTTCTTCGGAGCCGCATGCCCCGGGGTCCGGGCCCGCGGCGGGCGCGTCGCCGGCCGCGGCAGCGCCCGGCGATGAGGCACCCAACGATGAGGCACCGCGCGGAGAGGCACCGCGCGGAGAAGCACCGAGCGGAGAAGCACCGCGCGTCGCCGTGCCCCGGGGACGGCGGCTGCGGGGCGCCGCGATCTTCCTCGCCGGGGCGCTCGGCGCGTTCCTGCTCATGGCCAACTTCGAGCAGCTCGCGGCCGGCGGGCTCCTCGGCCTGCTCTGCCTCGTCGTGGCGGGCCTCGGCCTCCTCGAGGGGCTCGGCCTTTTCATCGCGGAGCCGGGGGAGACGTCCCGCTCCTGGCGGGACACGGCCTTCGGTCGGCTTGAGGGCGAGCCCTTCGCGGTGCAGCCCCTCGTCGCCGGGCCCGCGGCTTTGGCCGTGCTGCTCGTGGGCAGCGTGGCGCTCGGCTACGAGGGCGCCGCGACGACGGTGCTGCTCAGCCTCGCGCTGCTGGTGCCGGCGGCGCTCCGCCGGACGGGGCTGCTCGTCTTCCTCGTGCTCGCCGCGGTTTACCTTCCCTTGCTGGGCGTGCCCGGGCTCTGGGACCCGTGGGAGACGCACTACGGCGAGGTCGCCCGGGAGATCATCGCCCGCGACGATTGGATCAGCCTGTGGTGGGCCCAGGAGAACTGGTTCTGGTCGAAGCCGATCCTGATCTTCTGGAGCGAGGCTCTGTCGCTGAAGCTGCTCGGCGTGGACTGCTCTCCGGACGCGAACCCGCTCTTCAGCGAGTGGGCCATTCGCCTCCCGGCGTGTGTCTTCGCGCTCTCGGCGGCGCTGGTGGTGCGCGGGACCGTGGCGCACCTCTTCAACCGGCGGGCCGGGGCGCTGGCGGCGCTGGTGCTCGGGACGAGCCCGCATTTCTTCCTGCTCGCGCACCAGGCCATCACGGACATGTTCCTGGTCGCCAACGTGACCATGGCGCTCTGCATGCTGCTGCTGGCGCTGGCTGCGAAGCCCGAGGAGACGGTGCGCTCGGTGCGCTTCGGTCGGCTGCGCTTCGGCCCGCAGCACGGGGCGATCCTCGCGCTCGTGATGCTCGCGCTCCCGCAGGCGCTCTACCTCATCAGCCGCAACGTCACCTTCTACGCGGGCGAGGGCTTCGCCGTGCACGGCGACGAGTTCCTCTACGGGTCCGGCGGCAACGACGGCGTGCCGGGCAACGCGGCGCACGCGCTGCAGCAGCCGTCCTTTCCCGGCTTCCAGCCCTGGCTTCAGGGGTTGCTCTGGCTGGCGGCGCTGGCCGGGGTGATCGGGCTCTGGCTGCGGAAGGAGCGGCGTCGTCGGGCCATCTGCATGGTGGGTTTCTACGGCTTCTGCGCCCTGGCGTTCATGGGCAAGGGCATCCCGGGCATCGCGATTACGGGCCTCGTGGCGCTGCTCTACCTCGTGGCCTCGCGGCGCTGGAACCTGCTGACGGACGGCGAGCTCCGCGTGCTGCCCGGCGTGGTCATCGGGGTGGCGGCGGGCTTCCCGTGGTTCGTGGCGATGTTCGTGCGCCACGGCGCGGGTTTCACCGATCGCTTGCTCGTGCACGACCACATCAACCGGCTCGCGCAGGGGGTGCACGGCGACAAGGGCAGCATCGCCTACTTCCTGGAGCAGCTCGGCGTGGGGCTCTTCCCCTGGGTGGGCCTCGTGCCCGCGGCGGTGCTCGGGTGGCTTTGGTACCAGCAGCGCGCCGACGAAGCCGGGCCCGGCGGCGGGCCCTACCGGGAGGGGAGCGGCGGCGGGCTCGCGCTGCCCGCGGTGCAGCGCGAGAGCCTGCTCGTGCTTGGCCTCTGGTTCTTCGCGGCCTTCACGCTCTTCAGCGCGATGATCACGAAGTTCCACCACTACATCTTCCCGGCGATTCCGCCGGCCGCGATTCTCGTCGGCATCCTCCTCGACCGGCTCTGGGGCGAGACCGCGGGCAGCGCGCGTCGCAGCGCCCTGGCCACGCTCGCGGCGCTCCTGGCGCCACTCATTCTGGTGGTGGGCGTGGGCGCGAGCTTCGGCGACCTGCGCGGCGTCGTGCCCGAGGAGGTCGAAGCATCGGCGGTGCAGGATTGGGTGCTCACGCAGGCGTGGCCGACCTGGCAGTGGGCGCTGCTGCTGGCGCTGGGCGCGGCGCTGCTCGTGCTGAGCGGCCGGTACTTGTGGCGGGCGCGCGCGGGCGCGGGGACGGCGCTCTCACCGGCGGCGCGACGCGAGGACCTGAGCCTCGCCGTGGCCGTGGCCGGAGGCGCGATGCTCACGGTCTTCGTGGGCAGGGACTTGAGCTGGGAGACCGTGAACCGGCCCCAGGGCTACGAGCGCCTGATTCACCTCTTCGTGTACAACTACGACCGCCCCTGGCCGGACTTTTTCGACTACCGGGCGGTGCTCACGGGCATCGCGGTCACCGGTGGCGTGCTGATGTTCATGCTCGCCCTTCGGGCGGCGCGGCCCGTGGCGGCGCGGGGGCTCGTCGGCCTGGCACTCGTGCTCGCGGCCTGGTCCATCAACGTCTACTTCGTGGACCTTTCGCCGCACTGGAGCATGGGGCCGACGTTCCGTGAGTACTACGCGATGCGGGAGGGTCGCCGGCCCTGCGCCGAGGGCGAGACGCCGACCTTCGGCGAGCGCTGCGGCGAAGTCGAGCCGGTCATCGCGTGGCAGATGAACTGGAAGGGCGAGAATTTCTACACGGGCAACCGCGTTCATGCCTTCGTCGGTTTGGACAACGTGAAGATCAAGGAGTGGCTCGAAGAGCACCGTGGCGAGAGCGCCTATTTCGTGCTCGAGCACGGCCGCTACGGCAGCTTCCGGAGCTTGCTCTCGGGCAAGGAGATGGAGGTCTTCCGCAACAACCGCTGGAACAACAAGTTCCGCATGGTCTACGTGCCGGAACTCTGAGGCCGCCGGGAACGGCCCGCGGAGCCGGCCTCGCGGCGCCGGCAGGCCCGTGCGTCGACGCAAGCTCGCGCTCAGCCGTCCGGCTGAAGCTCGTCGATGGCCAGCGCGTCCAGGTCGTGGAGCACCGCGTCGACCTCGTCCCGGCGGAGCCGCGAGGTGTCTTCGTCCTCGTCCGGCGCCAGCACGATCTCCCCGTCGCTCAGGTCGAGGGCGATGGCGTCGTCGCTCGCGGGCCGAGGCGGGCGGCTCGCGCGCAGCGCTTCGAGCGGTGGCGGCGGCGGAAGCGTGGCGCCGCTCGCGCTCGGAAAGTGCGCCTCGGCCTCCGGCGCCTCGGCCAGCGTCGGGTCCTCGGCCAGCGTGAGCCCACCGTCTGCCGGCGCAATTGGCGGCGGCGGGGGCTCGAGCGTCGCGATGCGTGCCGCCGTGGTGGCGGGAGCCGGCGGGAACGACGAAAAGAAGACCGTCTCCGCACGGGCGGCCGGCGCCTCGCTCGGCAGGGGGAGCGCATCCTCCGCGGGGATGGACGTGCGGACGAACGCGGCCACGGTCTCCGCTTCGCGCGCCGGGGCCTCTCGGAGCGATCGGAGGCGCGCCAGCACCTCGCTCGCCGACTCCGGGCGCTCGGCCGGGTCCTTGGCCAGCAGGTCGAAGACCAAGTCCTCGAGGGCCTCGGACACCTCCGCGCGCCGCTCTCGCAGCCGCGGCGGGTCCCGCTCCACCACCGCGTTGACGAAGGCGACGCCACCGCCCGGGAAGGGCTGCTCGCCGGCCAGAAGCTCGTAGAGCACGACCCCGAGCGCAAAGAGGTCCGCCCGGTGATCGAGCTCCAGCTTCGCGCTCCGCACGCCCTCCGGCGCGATGTAGCCGAGCGTGCCCCGGAGCCCCTCCACCGTCGACCGCCGCCGGGCCCGGTAGTCGGCGCTGCCGGCGATCCCGAAGTCGAGGAGCGACACCTGCCCGTCGGAACCCAGCAGCACGTTGTCCGGCGTCACGTCTCCATGCACCACGTGCAGGCAGGCCCCCGTGGACGAGTCCCGGAGCCGGTGTACATGGGCCAGCAGCTCCGCGATGCCGGCGCCGGCCGCCAGCGTGACGTCCAGCGGCGCCGGTCGGTGGGCCTTCAGCGCTTCCGCCAGCGTCGGCCCCTGCACCCGCTCCATGACCACGTAGGGCCGGCCGTCTGCGCCCTCGCTGAACTCGTACACGTGGGGAATGCCCGGCCGCGCGAGCATGGCCAGGAGCGTCGCCTCGTTCTCGAAGTCGGCGCGTGGCCCCTCGAGCTCCGCGAGGTGCGCGTGGAGCCGCTTGACCACCACCTCCCGGCGAAAGTCCCCGGAGCCCCATTGCCGCGCCAGCCACACGTCGGCCATGCCGCCGGTAGCGAGCTTCCGAACGAGCTCGTAGTGGCCGAGATGCTCTCCCACGAGCCCCGGACCCTAGCAGCTGGGACCTGCCGTTGCTGCCACGGGAACGTGCCCGGATCGACCTTTTCAGGCCGCTACCAGCTCCCGACGCTCGGCATGGAGGCCCAGGGCTCCGCTTTCGGCAAGGCCGGGCCCCGCTGCAGCAGCTCCACGCTGATCCCGTCCGGGCTCTTCACGAAGGCCATGCGCCCGTCCCGCGGCGGCCGATGAACGGTCACGCCCGCGGCCTGAAGCTTTGCGCAGAGCCCGTAGATGTCATCCACCGCAAAGGCCAGGTGGCCGAAGTTTCGGCCCCCGTCGTAGGGCTCTTCCTGGTCCCAATTGTGCGTGAGCTCGATCTGCGCCCGGTCCTCCGGGTCGCCGCTCTCGAGGAACACGAGCGTGAACCGCCCGCCCTCGTGGTCGCGCCGGCGCACCTCGCGCAGCCCGAGCAGCTCGCAGAAGAAGTGAAGCGCGGCGTCCAGATCCCGCACGCGCACCATGGAGTGGAGGAACTTCACGGCGGCGAAGGTAGCCCGCCCGCGCCCCGGCGTCCCGCGGGGTCTCGCTCTGGCGCGTGGGCGCGTCGGGTCGCGCTGACCGAGGGCGACAAAGGGGAAGAAGTTACTTTCCACCCGGTAACTAGGAAACGTAGTCTTCGCGCGATGCGCTGGACGCCTTTGCTCCTTTTGGCTCTCGCCTGCGGCGACGCCGACGCGGCGCGCCGGCCCCCGGACCCCATCGGTGGCCGGCTTTCCCTCGGGAGTCGCTGCGTGACCCTCGAGGTTGCGGCGCCCGGCGGGGCCCCTCGCTGGCTGGCCCGCGCCGGTGAGGGCTACGCCTTCGTCACCGATCCCGGCGGCGCCGCGCCCATCCATCTCCGCGCCGCGGACCTCGGCACCTACCTCCTCTACGACGCCGACGGCGGCTACCTCCTCGGCCGCGAGGATGGAGTGGTGGAGCGCGCCGAGACGCTCCTCTCGGACGTGCTCCTCATCGACGACGACTTCCTCAGCCCGGCCGAGTGGGACCTCGAGGAGGCCACCGAGGACCCCGGGAGGTTCGTGCTGCGCCACCGCCGCAGCGGCGCCACGCTCGGGACCGCGGGCCTCGAAGGCTCGGGTCCGCCGAGCACCGTCGGCCTCTTCGCGGCGGAGGGCTGCGCCACCTTCCCGGAGATGAGCCTCGACGCTGAGGTGGACGCGGAAGGCGTGCGCACCGCGCGCTTCGACGATGGCTCCGTGTACGGGTTCGTGGAGACGCACGCGCACCTGCTCACGAACTTCGCCTTCGGGGGCGGCGGCCTCTTTCATGGCGCGCCCTTTCATCGCCTCGGCGTCGAGCACGCGCTCCCGGACTGCAGCCTCTACCACGGCGATGAAGGCCGGCAGGACATCCTCGGCTTCACCTTCGATGCGTCCGGGGCCGACGTGGACGCGACCACGCTCCTCACGAGCCTCGTCGCCGGGAGCCTCCCGGAGCCGGCGCACGCGACGGACGGCTGGCCGACCTTCACGGACTGGCCGAACGCCCCCGGCAGCTCGACGCACCAGGCGCAGTACTGGCGATGGCTCGAACGCGCGTACCTCGGCGGGCTTCGTCTCCTCGTGCAGCACGCCACCAGCAACCAGGTGCTCTGCGACCTCGTCGTCGGTTCGGGCATTCAGGAGGTGCGCTACGGCTGCGAGGACATGGTGGCCGTCGACCGCATCCTCGAAGAGACCTACAACCTCGAGCGCTACATCGACGCCCAGTACGGCGGACCCGGCGAGGGTTTCTTCCGCATCGTTCGCACGCCCGACGAAGCGCGCCGCGTCATCGACGACGGCAAGATGGCCGTGGTGCTCGGCATCGAGGTCTCGAACCTCTTCGAGTGCCGGCTCACGCCGGAGCCGGGCGAGGCCCGCTGCGACGACGCCCGCATGCGCGCGGAGCTCGACCGCTACCGGGACCTCGGCGTGCGCGCGATCTTTCCCATTCACAAATACGACAACGCCTTCGGCAGCGGCGACGGCGACCGGGACATCATCGAGATCGGGAACCTCGTGAACTCCGGGCACTTCTCCAACTACGTGGAGACCTGCCCGGACATCGAGATCAACTTCGACCGCGGCGGCCTCGGCTTCGGCGGGCTGAACATGCCGCGAGACGACTTCCTGGCGGCGGCCCCGAACGACTTCTCGGCCTTCGCCGTAAACCCCGTCGCCGCGCTCACGCCCTTTCTCAGCGCCGTCACCAGCGGCCCCCTCGAGGGCGACTTCTGTCTGAACGCGGGCATGACCGAGCTCGGGATGAACCTCGTCGAGGCCATGATGGACCGGGGCATGATCCTCGAGATCGACCACCTCGGCCGCCAATCCTATGCCGAGGTCTTCGCCCGCCTCGAAGAGGTCGGGTACCCGGCCGCGGGCACCCACGGCATCAACCAGCGCGGGAGGCTCTACGCCCTCGGCGGCGTCTCGAAGACGGACTTCGCCGACTGCGCGGACCCGGCGTCGCCCGGAGCCATCATCGCGCCCATCGTCGCGCGCGCCGCGCAGCGGGAGGCGGCCGGGCAGCTCGGTGCCGAGGGCTTCGGCTTCGACTTCAACGGCTTCTCGAGCTACCGGCCCCCGCGCTTCGGCCCGGACTCCCGCTGCGGTCCCGGCCAGGCGAACCCCACCAGCTACCCCTTCCGCTCCCACGATGGGCGCGTGACCTTCACCGCGCCCTCCGTCGGAGAGCGGGCGCTGGACTTCGACACGGAGGGCTTCGTGCACCTCGGGCTGCTCCCGGAGATCATCGACGACGCGCGGCGCGACAGCGCGACGGAAGAGGACTTCGAGGCGCTCTTCAAGAGCGCCGAGGCCTACCTCCAGATGTGGGAGCGCGCGGAGCGCATCGCCGGCGAGCGGCGCGGCCGCTGACGCCTCAGGGGCCGATGCGCAGCACGTAGGCTGCCCACGAGTTCTCCCGCCCCGAGGACGTCTCGTGCCTCGCCCTCAGGCGGGTCGCTTGGCGCGTTCCGGACGCAGCTGGAGCTGCCGCCCCTGGGGCACCCACTCGTCACGCTCGATGCGGCCCTTGAAGACCTCCAGCAGGTCATCGACGGCCTGTAGGTCGGCGGTGGTCCACTCGGCCACCTGCCAGAAGTAGAAGACCCCGATGCCGTGAAGCATGCGCTCGAGCTTGGGGCCGACCCCCTTGATGACCTTCAGGTCGTCGGGCGGGCCGAAGGCAGGACGCACGAGCAGGTTGGCCTGCGCACCGGGGCGCCGGACCTCGGCGATGGGGTCCACCGGTGCCGGCTCCGGTGTGCGCTCGAGGGCCTCGCGCAGCGCCGCGACCTCGGCGCGCAGCGCGTCCAGGCCTTCTGCGTCGGCCCGACCACCGAGCGCGGCCTCGAGGCGTTCGAGCCGCGCTTCCACGGGCGAGAGGTCCGTTGCCGGAGGCAGCGCCTGCACGGCGTCGAGCACCGGCGAGAGGTCCGTCGCCTGCGGTGCCTCGATGGCCTTCACGGCATCGAGGACCGGGCCGAAGTCGACGGGCGCCGGAGCCGGGAGCGACTGCACCGCGGCTAGCACCGGAGAGAGGTCCGCCCCCTTCGGCTCGGGGATGCGGATGGCGTTGACGGCGTCGAGCACGGGCGAGAGGTCGACGGCCGCGGGCTCGGGGATGCGGATGGCGTTGACGGCGTCGAGCACGGGCGAGAGGTCGACGGCCTCGGCTTCGGGGATGCGGATGGCGTTGACGGCGTCGAGCACGGGCGAGAGGTCGACGGCCGCCGGCGCCGGGAGCGCCGCGAGGGCTCCGAGCACGGGCTGGAGGTCCGCCTCCTTCGGCGCCGGAATGCGTTCCACGGCCGCGAGCACCGGGCCCAGGTCCGGGGCCGCGGGTTCGGGGATGCGGATGGCGTGGACGGCGTCGAGCACGGGCGAGAGGTCGACGGCCGGCGGCGCCTCGATGCTCGCGATGGCGTCGAGCACGGGCTGGAGGTCCGTCTCCTTCGCCACGGGCATCTCGATGCCCCCGATGGCTCCCAGTACGGGCTGGAG